>NZ_JCANNB010000011.1:0-206325 GCF_059553435.1 Micromonospora sp. PRAS1 | reverse complement strand
CATCCTGCACGCCCCGCTCGTCCTGCCCGAGCACGGCGGCGTCCGGGTCCAGGTCATCGTGGAGCCACCCGACGAGACCGGCGGCCGGGAGCTGACGCTCTGGTCGCAGCCCGACGACGCCGGCTCCGACGAGCCGTGGACCCGGCACGCCGAGGGCCGGCTCGGCCCGGTCACGCCGCCGACGCCGGAATGGACCCAGGCGTGGCCGCCGCCGGAGGCAGAACCGATCGACCTGACCGGGGCCTACGACGCCCTGGCCGCCGGTGGCCTCCACTACGGACCGGTCTTCCGCGGCCTGCGTCGGGCCTGGCGGCGCGGCGACGAGCTGTTCGCCGAGATCGCCCTGCCCGAACAGCACCACTCGGCCGCCGGCAGGTACGGGCTGCATCCCGCCCTCTTCGACGCCGCCCTGCACACCACCCTGATCGGCGGCGGCACCGGCGAGCTGCGGCTGCCCTTCAGCTTCACCGGTGTCACCCTGCACGCGGCCGGCGCCCCGGCGCTGCGGGCCCACCTGACCCCGGGCGGCGAGGGCCTGACGATCCGGCTCATGGACGTCACCGGCGCCACGGTCGCCGAGGTGACCTCGCTGGTCTCCCGGCCCGCCGCGCCCGAGCGGATCAGCGAGCCGCGCGTCGCCGACCCCGCACAGTGGCTGCTGCACCCGAGGTGGAGCGAGGTGACCGCGCCGGCCACCACCGCCACCGGCCGCTGGGCCGTGATCGGCGACGGCCTGACCGAGCTGCGCGCCGCCCTCATCGACCTCGGTATCGCGGTGACCAGCGGACCGGACACCGCCGCCGTGCTGCCGGCCGACGGACCGGCACCCGAGATGATCCTGCTCGCGCTGCCGGCCGCCGAGGGACCGGTGCCGGCGGCCACCCGGACGGCCACCCACGCCGCGCTCGACACCCTCCAGCGGTGGCTCACCGACCGGCGGCTCGACGACACCCGGCTGACCGTGGTTACCCACCGCGCCGTCGCCGTACAGCAGGGGGAGGGGGTGTCCGACCTGGCTGGCGCCGCGGTCTGGGGCCTGGTGCGCACCGCCCGGTCGGAGAACCCCGACCGGTTCGCCCTGCTGGACCTGGACGACTCCACAGTGCCCGCCGCAGCGCTGGTGGCGGCGCTCACCGGGGGCGAGGATCAGCTCGCCGTCCGGGGCGGTGCCGTGCTGGCGTACCGGCTGGGTCGCGCCGGGGCGAGCGGGTCGCTGATCCCGCCTCCGGCTTCCGCCTGGCGGCTGGAGGCCGGGGCCGGCGGCGTCCTGGGCGAGCTGGCGCTGGTGCCCTTCCCGGACGCCCTCGCCCCACTGGAACCCACCCAGGTCCGGGTGGCGATGCACGCGGCCGGCATGAACTTCCGCGACGTCGTGGTCGCCCTCGGCATGGTGCCCAAGGGCGAACGGCTGATCGGAAGCGAAGGCGCTGGCGTGGTGACCGAGGTCGGCTCCGCCGTCACCGACCTGGCCCCCGGCGACCGCGTGTACGGCCTCTTCGCCGGCGGATTCGCACCGGTCGGCCGGACCGACCGCCGGCTGCTCGCCCCGATGCCCGACGACTGGTCGTTCGAGGTGGCCGCGTCGATACCTGTGGTGTTCCTGACCGCCTACCTCGGCCTGGTCGACCTGGCGGACATCCGGCCGGGCGACCGGGTCCTGGTGCACGCCGCGGCCGGCGGGGTCGGCATGGCCGCCGTGCAACTGGCCCAGCACCTCGGCGCCGAGGTCTTCGGCACCGCCAGCGCCGGCAAGTGGGACGTGCTGCGCGGCCTCGGCCTGCCCGACGACCACATCGCCTCCTCCCGGGACCTCACCTTCCGCGACGCGTTCCTGGAGGTCACCGGCGGCGCGGGCGTCGACCTGGTGCTGAACTCGCTGACCGGTGCGTTCGCCGACGCCTCCCTGGAGCTGCTGCCGCGCGGCGGCCGGTTCCTCGAGATGGGCAAGCTCGACAAGCGCGACCCCGCCGAGGTGGCCACGGCCCATCCCGGCGTCGACTACCAGGCGTACGACCTGATGGACCCGGGCCCGGACCGGGTCGGCGAGATCCTCCAGGAGGTCGGCGCCCTCTTCACCGCCGGTGTGCTGCGGCCGCTGCCGGTGACCACCTGGGACGTGCGCCGGGCGCGGGAGGCGTTCCGGCACCTCTCCCAGGCCCGGCACGTCGGCAAGGTGGTGCTCACCGCACCCCGCGCGCTGGACCCGGACGGCACCGTACTGGTCACCGGCGGCACCGGGGTACTCGGTGGGCTGATCGCCCGCCGGCTGGTCACCGCGCACGGCGTCCGGGACCTGGTGCTCATCAGCCGGTCCGGGCCGGGCGCGCCCGGCGTCGACGCGCTCACCGCCGACCTGGTCGCCCTCGGTGCCAAGGTGACCGTGGTGGCCTGCGACGCCGCCGACCGCGACGCCCTGGCCGAACTGCTCGCGCAGATCCCGGCGCTTACCGGCGTCGTGCACTGCGCGGGCGTCCTCGACGACGGGCTCCTGGAGAGCATGACGCCGCAGCGGGTCGACGCGGTGCTGCGGCCCAAGGTGGACGCCGCCTGGAACCTGCACGAGCTGACCGCCGACCGCGACCTCGCCGCGTTCGTGCTCTTCTCCTCCGCCGCGGGCGTGTTCGGCACGCCGGGCCAGGCCAACTACGCGGCGGCCAACGCGTTCCTGGACTCCCTCGCCGCCCACCGCCGATCCCTGGGCCTACCCGGACAGTCGCTGGCCTGGGGCCTGTGGGCGGAAGCCAGCGGGATGACCGGACACCTCGCGCCGGCTGGCGGCGTGCCCGCCGGACCGCGCGGCGTCGACGCGTTGACCAGCGACGAGGCGCTGGCCCTCTTCGACCTCGCGGTCACCGTCGACGAGCCGGTGCTGGCCCCGGTCCGCCTCGACCTGCGCCCGGTCGACGGCCCGGTGCCGCCGCTGCTGCGCGACCTGCTCACCACGGCCCGCCGCCGGGCCGCCGCCCCGGTCGAGGCCGATTCGCAGTCGCTACCGCAGCGGCTGGCGGCGGTGCCGGACAACGAGCGCGAGCCGCTGGTCGTCGACCTGATCCGGGGGTACGCCGCCACGGTGCTCGGCCACGGCAGCGCGGACGCGGTCGACCCGCACCGCGACTTCCTCGAATCGGGGCTGGACTCGCTTACCGCCATGGAGCTGCGTAACGCGCTCAACCGGGCCACCGGGCTGCGGCTGCCGGCCACCGTCGCCTTCGACCACCGCAGTCCGGTGGCGCTGGCCCGGCACCTGCTGGCCGAACTGGCGGTCCGGACGCCAACCGGCGCGACCAGCGGCGCCGACGAGCCGGCCGAGCCGGTGGCGGACTCCATCGGCGGGCTCTACCGTCGGGCGGTGCTGGCGGGGGAGTACCACAAGGGCGTCGCGCTGCTCCAGGCCTTCGCCGACCTGCGACCGCAGTTCGCCGACGCCGGCGCCGCGTCGGCGCCCGAGCCGGTACGGCTGGTCAGCGGCGACCGGTCGCCGGTGGTGGTCTGCTTCCCTTCGCCGATGACGATGAGCGGCGTCCAGCAGTACGCCCGGATCGCCGCCACCCTGCGCGGCGCCCGGGACGTCTACTCGGTCCGGGTGCCCGGTCTCGGCCGCGACGAACCGCTGCCCGCCTCGCTGGACGCCCTGGTCGACCTCTACGCCCGGGCGGTGGACGAGGTGACTACCGGCCGGCCGGTCGTGCTGCTGGGCCACTGTGCCGGCGGCACCTTCGCGCACGCCACCGCGACCCGGCTGGAGCAGTTGGGTGCCCGTCCCGCCGGCCTGGTCCTGCTCGACACCTACCCCGACGACGACCTGCGCGGCGAGGGCCTGGACACCGGCTTCTGGGACCGGATGCTGCGCGGCCTGTTCGAGCGGGAGTCCGCCTTCGGCCCGTTCGACGACGCCCGGCTCTCCGCGATGGGCTGGTACGTCCGCCTGCACGGGGAACGCCCACTCGAACCGCTCGCCGCGCCGACCCTGTTCGTGCGGCCGGACGGCACGGAGGCGGAGGACGCGGAGAACACCCGCGCCGAGTGGCGCTTCCCGCACACCCTGCGGGAGGTTCCCGGCGACCACTTCACAATGCTCGAAACGTACGCCGAGGCGACGGCGACCACGGTGGAGGAGTGGCTGCGGACCCTGGCCTGACCCGGCTGCGGCCGGTGGCGACCCGCCACCGGCCGCCACCCGGCGCGCGAAGGTCTGCTCAGCGCGGAGGTCTGCTCAGCGCGAAGGTCTGCTCAGCGCGGAGGTCTGCTCAGCCGGGACCGTAGGGGGCCGGCGTGGCCGGCACCGGGTGGTCAGCTGTCGGCCGGGCCGCGGATCGCGTCCTGAGCGGTGGGCGCCGGCAGCGCGTCGAAGTGCCGTTGCAGGTACGACAGCGAGGTCAGCAGCTCCGCCGAGGTGACGTCGCGGGTGCGTCCCGGGGCCACCAGTGTGGTCAACGGCAGCGCACCGATGTCGGCCCAGCGCAGGGCGCCGTCGGTGTCCAGGTAGCTGCGGGTGCGGCCCGGGTTGTCCGGGTGCAGGCAGTACGGCACGTCCAGGTAACCGAGGCGGAACGCGGTAAGCAACGCCTGCCCCAGGTCCGCGTGCAGGTTCAGCACCGCCTCGATCAGGGCACGGGCTTCGGCGTACGTCTGTGAGTCGTCGGCCGGAGCAGCGGCGTCCGGTGTCCGCGCCGCGACCTCGGCGGCGAGGTTCAGCGCGGCCACGTTCTCCCCGATGGTGGGAATCCGGTGCGCCTCGGCCGTGGTCTTCACGATCAGGCGTTCGGCACCGGTGCAGACCGCCAGGCGGGCCGCCTCCGCCAGCAGGCTCTCGCCGCCGTGCGGCGTACGCGGATAGACGCCCATGTAGGCGTAGATCACCACGTGCCAGTCCACCTGGGCGAGGAACTCCCCGGCCAGCGCCCGCAACGCCCGCACGGCCTGTTCGTCCTGCTCCCGGTTGGTCTGCTGGGCGTAGCTCACGGACACCGACGGGATGCCGTGCTGGACGAAGAACATCGCCTCCAGCACGCTGAGCGCGACGAGCAGACTGGGCGGGCAGAGCTGGCCCAGCATGCAGCCGCCGAACGTCTCCAGGTGCAGCGGTGGCCCGGCCGGTGGCGCGGCCACGAACGCCTGGCAGGAACGCGACCAGTTGCGCACCGAGTCGGCCAGCGGCGTACGCCCGTACGGCAGGCAGTAGGAGACCGGGCCACCCTCGCTTGCCTCGATCCCGGCGGCGGCGGTCGCGGCGAAGATCTGCTGCGGTACGGCGGAGCCGTGCCGCACCTGCACCGGGAAGTCGTCGTCCAACACACCGGCCAGCAGGGCGCGGTTGCCGTCGACGCCGTGCGACACGATCGGGTAGCCGTTCAGGTCGATGCCCGCACGCAGCGCCTCGTCGGCGCGGGCGGTCTCGCCGACCCGGGTGTGACTGTCCACGGTGATAGTGCCGATCGTGGCCGCCGGCACCGCCTTGGTGGCCAGCAGCCCGGCCCGCATCATCCGTGGATCGGGGAACCCCATCCGGGGCTGCACCACAAGCTGCCGCTTCGCGGCGTGCCGCCGGACGAACGCGGCGAAACCCTGGCGGCGGGTCACGGCAGCACGCGCGGGCGGACCGTGGCGAGGTAACCACGGAAGTCGCCGAACTCGGTGTGGCCGTCCTCGAACACGGCGTCGAACCCGGCGACCATCAGCCGCCGCGAGAGGGTGCCGTCGGCGACGCCGGTGGTGCTCAGCTTCCCGCCGATCACCGTCGGGGTGCCGGCCAGCTCCGGCCGGGCGCGCAGCGCCGCGATCGCCCGTAGGCCGTCCTGGAACCCGTGACCGTTGACGCTGCTCAGCACCACCAGGTCCGGGCGTCGACGGGCGCACTCCTCGACCAGCAGCGACTCCGGAACGCAGGGGCCGAGATTGACCACCCGGTGTCCCAGCTCCTCCAGCAGCAGTTGGAGGAAGACGAGATTCCAGGTGTGCGCGTCCGAGGCCACCCCGCTGAGCAGCACCAGGTTCCCGCCGGACGCCTCGGGGAGCGGATCACGCCGGATCGGCGTAGTCACGGGTGTGCACCAGACGGGAGACGGACAGCACCTCGTCGCCCCGGACCACGACCTCGGTGGGCGCCGGCCGGCCGAGGAACATGAGCAGGCTCGCGGTGGGGCCGTACGCGCCGACGTTCGGGATGGTCACCAGGTCGTCCCGGTCGAGCGCCGGCAACGCGATGTCGCGGCCGAGGATGTCACCGGGGGTGCAGAGCGGACCCACCAGGCTGGCCCGTTCCCGCTCGCCGTCCGCCTCCGCCTCGACCGCCACCGGCAGCAGGCGCCCGAGGCCGGACATCCCGCCCAGGGTGTTGATCCCGGCGTCGGCGATCACGTACTTGCGACCGCGGCTGACCTTGACGTTGACCACCCTGGTGAGCAGCGTGCCCGCGTCACCGACCAGGTGTCGCCCGGACTCGAAGGCGATCCGCGGCGCGCCGTCGCGCCAGCCGGGCAGGTCCCGGTCGAGGGTGTGTTCGAGTTCGGTGCGCAGCTTCTCGTAGCGTGGCCGGCTGCCGGGCACGGCGTACGGTGCGGCGAAGCCACCCCCGATGTCCAGCAGCCGCAGCGGCAGGTCCAGCCGTGCGGAGAGGTCGGCGGCCAGGCCGATGGTGTGCCGGAACTCGGCGATCAGCGAGTCCTCGTCCCGGGCGTTGCTGAGCGGATAGAAATGCAGGCCCGTCAGCTCGGCACCGGGCACATCGCGCAGCTGCGGCAGCACGTCGGGCAGCGTCTCGCTGTCGAAGCCGAACTGCGACGGGGTGCCGGTCATCCGGATGCTGGTGCTCGCGCTCGCCGACGCGCTGTTGACCCGCAGCAGGCAGCGCGCGGTGACCCCCAGGGCGGCGGCCCGGGCGCCCACCGCGGTCAGGTCGCCGGGGGACTCGACGGAGAAGGTCCGCACCCCGGCGGCGAGCGCGGCGGTGAGTTCCGCGTCCGTCTTGCCCGGCCCGGTGTAGAGGACATCGGCGCCGGCGTAGCCGGCCTGCCGGATCACGTCCAGCTCCCCGGTGGAGCTGATCTCCACCCGGCACGGCTGGCCCGGGCCGGTGCGCAGGGCGCGTACCAGCTCGGGATGCGGGTTCGCCTTGACCGCGTAGTAGAGCTCGGTGCCGGGCGGCAGGGCCTCGATCAGGTCACGCCGGGCGGCGTCGACCCGATCCAGGTCGTAGACGTACAGGGGCGTGCCGAATCGCGCGGCGAGGGCGGCGTATTCCATCAATGGTCACTCCCGACTGAATTCCCACCGACGGTAGTGAAGGAAGCGGTGGCGGCAGGACCCCTAGCGCCCCCTAGTGCGACCCGGTAAGGGTCCGATACCACCCGGGGGCCGACCGCCGCCACGCCAGCCGGGTGAACGCTCCGTATAGTCGGGACATGGGTCACCGTGAGGATCTACTCGAAGGGGCTAAGCGCTGCCTCTACGAACGTGGTTACGCCCGCACCACGGCGCGGGACATCGTGGCGGCGTCGGGAGCCAACCTGGCTTCGATCGGTTACCACTTCGGCTCGAAGGAAGCCCTGCTGAACGCCGCCATGATGGAGGCGTTCACCGAATGGGGTCAGGAACTCGACCAGTCGTTGCCGGTGAGCGCCGGCGCCGACCCGGTGGAGGAGATCGAGTCCACCTGGCAGACGGTCACCCAGTCGTTCACCGTCCACCGGCCGCTCTGGGTGGCCAGCATCGAGGCGTACGCGCAGGCCCAGCACAGTCCCGAGCTGCGGGATCAGCTCGCGACCAGCCTGGAGAACATCCGTACCGCCCTGGCCGGTGACGTCACCAAGGCGCACGGTGCGGTCGACGAGGGCACCGCGCGGGCCGTCGGTTCCGTCCAGCTCGCGCTGCTCACCGGTCTGATGTTGCAGTGGCTGATCGATCCCGCGGGCGCGCCCGGCGGTGCCGACGTCACCGCCGCGCTGCGCATGATCACCGGGCAGCCGCCGACGCCCGACGCTCCGGAGTAGCGCCTGCCGCTGACCCGCTGCCCACCGCCGCTTCGGCGGTGGGCAGCGGTGCGGTCAGGCCTGGAGTTCGGCGTCCAGGATGTCGAACAGCTCGCCGGCGGTGACCTCGTCCAGCGAGGCCGGCTCGGCGGTGTCGCTCCACCGCTCCAGCAGGGCTCGTAGACCGGCGCGGATCGCGGCCGGCTCCACCCCGCGACCCGCCGCCTCGTCCAGCGCGGCGGCCAGCCGGTCCCACTCCGCCGCCAGGTCCGGCTCGCGGTCGCCGATCAGGCCGGCGCGCAGGTGCTCGGCGACCGCGGCCGGGGTGGGGTAGTCGAACGTCAGGGTGGCCGGCAGGGCCAGCCCGCAGGCGGTGCCGAGCCGGTTGCGGAACTCCACCGCGGTCAGCGAGTCGAAGCCGATCTCGGTGAAGCCCCGGCCGGGATCCACCGCGGCGGCGCCGTCGTGGCCCAGGACCGCGGCGGCGTGCCCGGTGACCAGCTCCAGCAGCATCCGGTCCTGCTCGGTGGCGGGCAGCGCGGCGAGCGTGTCGGCAAGCGAACGGACGGGTGCCGTCGCTGCGGCCCGGCGGCGCGGACGCGTACCACCGGCCAGCCGGGCGAGCACGCCCGGTAGGTCGGCCCGTTCGCGTAAATCGGACAGGTCCAGGGCGACCGGGTAGAGCACCGGGTCCAGGCCGGGCCGGGTCAGCGCCGCGTCCAGCAGGCCGAGCGCCCGCGGTACGGGCAGCGGGTGCGCGCCGCTGCGGGTCATCCGCCGCACGTCGGCGGTCGTCATCCGGGAGACCATGCCGATGGCGGCGTCCCAGGGGCCCCAGGCCAGCGCCACGGCGGGCAGCCCGGCCTGGCGGCGGGTCCGGGCCAGCGCCTCCAGGAAGCCGTTCGCGGCCGCGTAGTTCGCCTGCCCTGCCCCGTCGAACGTGGCGGCGGCCGAGGAGAACAGCACGAACGCGGCCAGGTCCCGGTCGGCGGTCAGCTCGTGCAGATGCCACGCGCCGAGCAGCTTGGGCCGCAGCACCCGGTCCAGGCGCTCGGCCGTCAGCCCGGTCAGGACGGCGTCGTCGACCACCCCGGCGGCGTGCAGCACCGCGGTGAGCGGACGCTCCGCCGGCACGGCGTCGAGCAGCGCGGCCACCGCGTCCCGGTCGCCGACGTCGCAGCCGACCACCCGGACGCTGGCGCCGTGCCCGCGCAGTTCCTCGACCAGTTCACCGGCGTCGGGGTTCCGCGCGGCCAGCAGCAGGTGCCGTACGCCGTGCCGGGTGACCAGATGCCGGGCCACCTCGGCACCGACTCCGCGCGTACCGCCGGTGACCAGCACCGTGCCGGTCGGGTCCAGCGTGGCGGGCACGGTCAGCACCACCTTGCCGACGTGCTGGGCCAGCGCCATGTGCCGGAACGCGTCCGGGGCACGGTGCAGGTCCCAGGCCCGTACCGGCGCGCCGGTGCCGGAGGTGCCTGCCAACTCGGTAAGCAGTTCGCCGAGCCGCTCGGGGCCGGCGTCCATCAGGTCGAACGCCTGGTACCGCACGCCGGGATGCGACGCCGCGACCTGCTCCGCCGAGCGCACGTCGGTCTTGCCCATCTCCACGAACCGACCGCCCCGGGGCAGCAGCCGCAGCGACGCGTCGACGAACTCGCCGCTCAACGCGTTTAGCACCACGTCCATGCCGGCGCCGTCGGTGACCTTCGCGAACCGGTCGGCGAAGGTCAGGTCCCGCGACGACGCGATGTGGTCGTCGTCGAGCCCCAGGCCGCGCAGCGTGTCCCACTTCGCCGCACTGGCGGTGGCGAAGACCTCGGCGCCGAGCCGCTGGGCCAGGCGTACCGCGGCCATGCCGACTCCGCCCGCGCCGGCGTGCACCAGCACCCGCTCGCCCGCTCGGAGCCCGGCCAGGTCCACCAGCCCGCGGTACGCGGTGCAGAAGGCGATCGGCTCGGCGGCGGCCCGGGCGAAGCTCCAGCCGGCGGGCATCCGCACCAGCAGCCGGTGATCGGTCACCGCGTACGGACCGAAGGCGGTGTCGAAGAGCCCGAACACCCGGTCGCCCGGTGCCAGGCCGGTCACGCCCGGTCCCACCTCGGCGACCACGCCCGCGGCCTCGCCGCCCATGGTCGCGCGGGTCGGGTACATGCCGAGCGCGATCAGCACGTCGCGGAAGTTGAGCCCGGCCGCCCGGACCGCCACCCGGACCTGGCCGGCGGCCGGTGGCGCCGCCACCTCGGGGGCGGGCACGGCGGCCAGTCCGTCGATCGTGCCGGGGCGTACCGCGTCGATCCGCCAGTGCGCCAGGCCGGCCGGCGGCACGAGCGCGCCGTCCGCAGCGGCCCGGGCCAGCGCCGGCTGGTGCGCGGCCCCGTCGAACACGGCCAGTTCGGGCCGGTCCGGGGCCAGCGCCCGGAGCACCATGGACAGATCGGCCGCCGGGTCCAGATCGGCCAGCACCACCCGGCCGGGATGCTCCGCCTGGGCGCTGCGGACCAGCGCCCGCACCGCGGAGGCGGTGAGCGCCGTCGGGTCGCCACCGGTCGCGCCCCGGGTGAGCAGCACCAGCCGGGAGTCGGCGAACCGGTCGTCGCCGAGCCAGGCGTGCAGCAGGGCGAGGGTGCCGGTGAGCGCCGACCGGACGGCATCGGGCAGGTCCGGCCCGGCCGGCGGATCCAGCCGTGCCAGCACGTACGGCGGCGGGTCGGTCAGCGCCGCCAGCGCGGCGGGCTCCGGGTCGACCAGAACGTGCTCGGGTGGCTGCGCCGACGTCTCGACAGGCGTCCAGTCCAACCGGTAGAGGTGCTCGGCGTCGGCATCCAGGGCACCGGCGGCGAGCACCCGCTCCACGAAGGAGGCCACGCTCAGCACCGGTGCGCCGGTCCCGTCGAGCAAGGTCAGCCGGGTGCCACCACCGGCCGGCGCGGCGTGCAGCCGGACCGCCGCCGCTCCCGAGGCGTGCAGGCGTACGCCGGTCCAGGCGAACGGGAGTCGGGTCTGCCCGTCCGGTTCCCGGTCCAGGCCGACGGCGTGCAGGGCGGCGTCAAGCAGGGCCGGATGCAGGCCGAAGCCGCCCGCCGTGTCGGCCACCTCCGCAGGGAGGGCGACCTCGGCGAAGACCTCGTCACCACGGATCCAGGCGGCGCGCAGCCCCTGGAACGCGGGACCGTACCGGTATCCCCGGCCGGCCAGCCCGGCGTAGTGGTCGTCGAGATCGACCGGGTGGGCGTCGGGCGGTGGCCACGGCAGCGCGCCGGGTTCCTCGACCGGCTGCCCGGCCGTGAGGAACCCCGAACCGTGCCGGGTCCAGCTGTCGCCGTCGGCCCGCCGGGAAAGGATCCGCAGTGGACGTCGGCCGTCCTCGGTGCCGGCTCCCACCTCGACCTGGATCACCACCGGGTCCTCGGCGAGCGCCAGCGGCACCTCCAGGGTCAGCTCGGCCAGCTCCGGCACGCCGGCCCGCTCGCCGGCGTGCAGCGCCAGTTCCACGAACGCGGTGCCGGGC
Organism: Micromonospora sp. PRAS1; assembly: GCF_059553435.1. Lineage (NCBI taxonomy): Bacteria > Bacillati > Actinomycetota > Actinomycetes > Micromonosporales > Micromonosporaceae > Micromonospora > Micromonospora sp. PRAS1. The sequence continues at coordinate 194,847 of NZ_JCANNB010000011.1, read as the reverse complement.
ATGAGCACCGTGCCGGCCACGTCGTGGTCGGCCAGCCAGGGATGGCTACGGGTGGAGAGCCGCCCGAACAGCACCAGCTCGGTGCCGCCGTCGATCTCGGTCAGGCCGCCGAGCAGCGGGTGCCCGGCCGGACGTACGCCGAGACCGGCCGCGTCACCGCCCGCCGCGCCGGGTGCCAGCCAGAACCTCCGGCGCTGAAACGGGTACGGCGGCAGCGGCACCTGGCCGCCGTCGGGATGCAGGGCGCTCCAGTCCACGGCCGCGCCCCGGGTCCAGGCGGTGGCCACGGCGGTGAGCAGGTTCTCCGCCTCCGGCCGGCCCCGGCGCAGCGCCGGGACGAACACCGCCGTCGCGGGCGCGCTCTGCCCGCCCATGCCGCTGAGCACCGCGTCCGGGCCGAGTTCCAGGTAGGTGGCGATGCCCTGCTCGGCGAGGGTACGGACGGCGTCGGCGAAGCGCACCGGCCGGCGTACGTGCCGCACCCAGTACTCGGGATCGCACAGTTCGTCGGCGCCCGCCGGCCGGCCGGTCACCGTGGACACCAGCGGCGTGTGCGGCGGACGGTAGTCGAGGATCTCGGCGACCTGACGGAACTCGGCAAGCATCGGCTCCATCAGCGGCGAGTGGAAGGCGTGGCTGACCCGCAGTTGCCGGGTGCGGTGCCCGGCGGCGGCGAGCACACCGGCCACCCGTGCCGTCGGCTCGGCGGCGCCGGAGAGCACCACCGAACCGGGTTCGTTGATCGCGGCGATGTCGACCTCGCCGGCCAGGTCGGCGAGGAGCGGCCGGACCACCTCCTCCGACGCCCCGACGGCGATCATGGCACCGCCGGCCGGTAGCGCGCTCATCAGCCGCCCACGAGCGGCCACCAGCATCGCGGCGTCCTCCAGGGACAGCACCCCGGCCAGGTGGGCGGCGGTGATCTCCCCGACCGAGTGACCGGCCAGCCGGTCCGGGCGTACGCCCCACGAGGCCAGCAGCCGAGCCAGCGCCACGCCCAGCGCGAAGAGGGCGGGTTGGGCGTAGCCGGTGTCGTCAAGCAGCGCCGCCTCCGGGGTGCCCTCGGCAGCCGTCAGGACCTCCCACAGCGGCCGGTCGAGTTGCAGGTCCAGGTAGCCGCAGGCCTCGTCGAGGGCGTCGGCGAAGACCGGGTACTCGCGGCACAGTTGCGCGCCGGTCCCGGGCCGCTGGCTGCCCTGGCCGGTGAAGAGCCAGGCCAGGCCGCCGGTCACCCGACCGCCGGTGACCAGCCCGGTGGCGTCGTCGCCGGCGGCGAGCGCGGCGGCGGCCCGGGTCAGCTCCGCCCGGTCGCGTCCGAGCAGTACCGCCCGGTCGGGCAGGCTGGTGCGCAGCCCGGCCAGCGAGCGGCCGACGTCGGCCACCGACGCCCCGGACAATACGGCCAGGTCGTGGCCCATCGCGCGCAGTGCGTCCCGGCCCCGGGCGGAGAGCGGCCACGGTGCCAGGGTCCCGTCGTGCTCGGGGGCCGGCGGGACGACCGGGGCGGGGTCGGCCTCCTGAAGGATCAGGTGGGCGTTGGTGCCGCTGACCCCGAACGACGACACGCCGGCCCGGCGCGGGTGGTCGCCGTTGTCCCAGGCGACCTCCTCGCGCAGCAGCCGTACCTGGCCCGACGACCAGTCCACGTGCGGCGTCGGCTCGTCCACGTGCAGCGTGCGCGGCAGCCGGCCGTGCCGCATCGCCTGCACCATTTTGATCACACCGGCCACCCCGGCGGCGGCCTGGGTGTGCCCGATGTTCGACTTGACCGAACCGAGCCAGAGCGGCTGGGCGGCCCGCCGGTCGCGGCCGTAGACACCGAGCAGCGCCGCCGCCTCGATCGGGTCGCCGAGCGTGGTGCCGGTGCCGTGCGCCTCCACCGCGTCGACGTCGTCCGGGCCCAGCCCGGCGTCGGCGAGCGCCTGGCGGATCACCTGCCGCTGGGCGGCGCCGCTGGGCGCGGTGAGCCCGTTGCTGGCGCCGTCGGAGTTGACCGCCGAACCGCGGACGACCGCCAGCACGGTGTGCCCGGCGCGGCGGGCGTCGGAGAGCCGTTCCAGCACCAGCACGCCGACGCCCTCGGCGAAGCCGGTCCCGTCGGCGGCGGCGGCGAAGGGCTTGCACCGCCCGTCGGGGGCCAGCGCCCGCTGCCGGCTGAACGCGGTGAAGGTGCCCGGGCCGCCCATCACGGCCACGCCGCCGGCCAGCGCCAGACGCACCTCGCCCTGCCGCAGCGACCGGCAGGCCAGGTGCACCGCGACCAGCGACGCCGAGCAGGCGGTGTCGACAGTCAACGCCGGGCCCCGCAGGCCCAGCACGTACGCGATCCGTCCGGACATCACGCTTGGCGCGGCACCGGTCAGCAGGTGCGCGTCCAACCCGGCGGGGGCCTCGTACAGCCGGGGCCCGTACTCCTGCGGCTCGGCACCGACGAACACCCCGACCGGTTCGCCGCGCAGCCCGGCCGGGTCGATGCCGGCGTCCTCAAGCGCCGTCCACGCCGTCTCCAGCATCAGCCGCTGCTGTGGGTCGGTCGCGGCGGCCTCGCGCGGGCCGATGCCGAAGAACTCGGCGTCGAACTCGGCGGCGTCGGGCAGGAAACCGCCCCGGCGCACGTAACTCGTGCCGGGTACGGCCGGATCGTCGGCGAAGAGCGCGCCGAGGTCCCAGCCCCGGTCGTCGGGGAACTCGGTGTCCACGTGCCGGCCCTCGGCCACCAGCTCCCAGAACTGCTCCGCCGAGGCGGCACCGGGAAACCGGCAGCCCAGGCCGACGATCGCGATCGGATCGTCGACGTCCGCTCCGGTGCGTTCCGCTGCGCTCTCCGCCGCCTCCGACCCGCCGCCCAGTTCGGCGTCGAGCTCGGCGGCCAGCGCGGCCACGGTCGGGAACTCGAAGATCACGGTGACCGGCAGCGGCAGGCCGGTGGCGCGGGTCAGCCGGTCGTGCAGCGCGACCACGCCCATCGAGTCCAGGCCCAGCTCGCGCAGCGGCCGGTCGTCGAACACGACCGGCGCGGGCTCCTGCGGGCGGGCGGCGGTGAGCACCGCCCGTACCGCGTCGCGGACCTCGTCGAGCAGCATCCGGCGCCGGTCGGCGGGCAGCAGCCCGGCCAGCCGGTCGGCCAGGGCGCTCACGCGTCGCTCCGTTCCAGCAGCTGCACCAGGTTGGCCCGGGCGTTCTTGCCGTGTCTGGTCAACGGCAGCTCGTCGAGCACCAGGCAGGTGGCGGGCACCTTTGCCGGTTCCAGCCGCCGGGCCAGCTCCCGCAGGATCACCTGCGGGGGCAGCTCCGACTCCACGCACAACGCCAGGTCCCGGCCCGGACCCGGCGGTACGGCGGCGGCGGCGCGTACCCCGGGCACGTCCAGCGCCGCGGCCTCGATCTCCGTGGTGCTCATCCGGATGCCCTTGCGTTTGAACATGTCGTCGCGGCGGCCCTCGAAGTAGAGGTATCCGTCGGCGTCGAGCCGCCCGTAGTCGCCGGTGTGCAGGCGGGCCACGCCGTCCGGGCCCCGGCGGAAGGTACGCGCGGTGAGTTCCGGCGCGCGCCAGTAGCCGGGCATCACGTGCGGTCCGGCGGCGACGATCTCGCCGACCTCGCCGGTGGGGACCGGCTCGCCGTCCGGACCGAGGATGAGCACGGTGGTGCCGGGCAGCGGTCGGCCCACCGCGTCCGGCCGCTGGTCGTCCTCGTCGACCGGCATGATGGAGATCCGCTTGCACTCGGTCTGGCCGAACTGGCGGACCACCCGGACACCGGGGAACGCCGCCCGCAGCGCCGCGATGGTGCTCGCGGCGAGGGCCGCGCCGGTGTTTGTGAACATCCGCACCGGGGGCAGCGGGCCCCGCTCGCGCTCGGCCAGCCCGGCGATCATCGTGGCCAGCGAGGGCACGATCGGAACCACTGTGGCACCGGTCTCCCGCATCCGGCTCAGCAGGCGCAGATCCGACTCGTCGCCGGCCAGCACGAGTTCGCTGCGGCCCAGGCAGGTGAGCAGGATCTTGTAGAGCCCGTAGTCCCAGGAGATCGGGAAGCGGCAGAAGACGACGTCGTCGTCGCGGTAGCCGAGCACGGCCTGGATCGCAGCGGCGGCGAAGACCATCCGGTCGTGCGCGCAGATCACCGCCTTGGGTGCGGCGGTGCTGCCGGAGGTGTAGACCAGGGTGGCCACGGCGTCGGCGGAGAGGTCGGCGGCGGGGGCGTCGTCGGGGCCGGCTGCGGCGATCGCGGCCACCTCGGCCCAGACGACCGCCGTGGCGTGCACCGGGACCCGGGTGAGCGCCGCCGTGTCACCGGGCTCCGCCAGCAGCACCAGCACCGGCTCGGCGTCGTCCAGGATGGACCGCAGATGGTACGCGCGGGTGGCCGGGTTGATCGGGACGAACACCGCGCCGAGCCGGGACGTGGCGTAGCAGAGCGCGACCAGTTCCCTGGTGCTGGCGGCCTGCACCAGCACCCGGTCTCCCGGACGGACGCCCTGTTCGCGCAGCCACTGCGCGCACGCGAGGCTGTGCCGGTGCAGCTCCCGGTAGGTCCACCGACCGTGCTGGTCCCGCACGGCGGGCGCCTCGGCGTGCGTCCGCAGCGCGTCGTTGAGCAGGTCGTGCACCCGGCGTCCCGGCGCCGTGCCGGTGGCACCGTGGTCGTTGCGCTCAGCCATGTTTCTCCCTCGGTGTGCCTCGCTCCTGTGCTCGGCGGCGAGCCCGGGGCAACGTAGCCCGGTGCGCGCCCGCCGCCCCACCCCTGCCACCCCCTAGCCGGCTGCCGCTCCCACCAGTTCGGCCGCGACGCCGCGCAGCGCGCTACGGTCGATCTTGCGGTTGGTGTTCAGCGGCAGCTCCGCCACGTGCCGGTAGTGCCGGGGCACCAGAGCGGCCGGCAGCACCGTACGCAGCTGCCGGGCGAGAATCCCGGCCGAGGTCGGTACGCCTGTGTAGAACACCACCAGTTCGAGTTCGCCCTCGGCGGCGGTCGCCACGGTGACCGCCTCCTGCACCTGCGCGCAGCCGCGCACCGCGTGGTCGATCTCGGCCAGCTCCACCCGTACGCCCCGGATCTGCACCTGGGCGTCGGCCCGGCCGAGGTAGAGCAGGTCGTCGTCGAGGCGACGGACCCGGTCCCCGGTGCGGTACCAGATGCGCCCGTCGTGCCGCAGGAACCGGCCCGCGTCGTCCGTCGGGTCGAGATAACCGGCCGTCGCCTGCGGGCCGGTGACGCAGAGTTCGCCTTCGTTGCCGTCGGTGGGGCTGCCGTCCGGGCCGAGCAGCAGGTGGTCGTGGCCGGGGTGCGGCAGGCCGATCGGCACCACCCCGTTGACCGACCGCGCCGCGGATCCGGGTCCCCAGCGGTGCGCGCCGATGGTGATGGTCAGCTCGGTCGGGCCGTAGAGGTTCTCCAGGGTCGACGCGGGCGCGGCGAGCTGCCAGCGTTCGGCGTCGTCGCAGCGCAGCGCCTCGCCGGCGAAGAAGCTCCAGCGCAGTCCGGGCAGCGCGCCCGCGTCCAGCCCGCCCATCCGGGCCACCAGCCCGATCGCGCTGGGCGTGGCGAACCAGACGGTGATCCGGTGTTCGGCGAGGAACGCGGGCAGTTCCCGGTAGGCGTGCCCGGGCACCGCCACCAGACCGGCGCCCGCGCCCCAGGCGCAGAACACGTCGAACAACGCGCAGTCGAAGTTCAGGTCGAAGGTCTGCGAGAAGACGTCGTCGGCGGTGAAGTCGTAGCGCTCGTCGATCAGGCCGAAGTAGTGCGCGGCGTTGCCCTGCGAGATCGGCACGCCCTTGGGTCGGCCGGTCGAACCGGAGGTGAACAGGATGTACGCGGTGTCGCCGGCCGCGACCGGCCGTGGCTCGGCCAACGCGGGCGCGTCGTCACCGGCGACCGGGACTCCGGTGGCCCGCGCCGCCGGCAGCGCCTCGTCGTCGGTGAGCAGCAGGTCGATCCCGGCCGCCTCGATCATCGCGGCGGTACGCGCGGCCGGGAAGTCCGGCCGCAGCGGCACCACCGTGGCACCGGCGTACAGCGTGGCCAGCAGCCCGGTGTAGGCGGCCGGCCCCTTGTCGGCGAGCACCCCCACCCGGCGCGCCCCGGCGGCGACCACCGCCCCCGCCCGGCGCAGCGCCCGCTCGTGCAGGTCGCGGTAGGTCAGGGCGGTGTCGCCGACCCGTACCGCCGGGCGATCGGGGGACCGGGCGAGGCCACGCAGGAAACGCTGGGAAAGCCCCTGAACCATTTTTCCTCCATTTTCCGGGCAGCCTCGAACGGCGGTTCCGCCGGCCGTTTTATTTCGGTCGGAAACCGCGCTGGATATCGACATAATCGTTGTTTGGCATTACTGTCCCTCGGCAGAGGCGCAATGGTGAAAGGACACCTCGACCATGTGGGACGATCAGTTCGAGAGCCTGCTCAGGCAGTACCTTCCCTTCATTTCCGCGGATGAGAAGTTGGCGGCCGACAGCGACCTGCGCGACCTCGGCCTGGATTCCATGGGAATGGTGGAGCTGCTGCGCGCGCTCGAGCAGGAATACGACGTACGGTTCACCGACGATCTGCTCAGCACGGACACTTTCCGCACCCCCGGGGTGCTCGCCGAGGCGCTGTCGAGCGTCCGCGCCGCCGCCGTCTGACGGCGGCTAGGCCGGCACCGTGCGGCGGCGCGGTGCCATGGCCAGCCGGGGCGTGACCGCCACCACCTCCAGTTCCCGGGTGGTGGTCCCGACCCGGCCGAAGAGGCTGTCCTGGCCGGCGACGCAGACCCGGGTCACGCCGCGGGCCCGCAGCGCGGCCACCACCCGGGGCCAGTGCAGCGGCCGCACGATGTGGTCCAGCAGCATCCCGCGTACCTGCTCCGCGGTGGCCACCGGGGCGCCGTCGTGGTCCTCGATCAGCGGCACCCGTGGGTCGGCGAAGCGCAGAGTGGCGAGCACCTCCCGGTCGGCGCGCGCACGCAGCCCGGCGAAGGCCGCACAGTGCATCGGCGGGCGCATCGTGTACAGCGGTAGGCCGCCCGCGCCGCGTACCTCCCGGTCCAGCCGCTCCACCTGCGACTCGGGCAGCGACACCATGAAGAAGTCGTCGTCGAGGTAGCAGGAGACCTCGTGCCAGACCCCGTCGGCGGTCAGGCCGTCCCGGATGGCGGCGAGTTGCTCACCCGGCACCCGGACGAACGAGCGGGTGACGACCTCCCGGTGCTCGGTGGCGAAGTAGTCGTCAAGCAACCGGGCCAGCCGCGCGGTCAGGAGCACGCCGTCGGCGAACGAGAGCGCGCCACTGTGCACGGCGGCCGCCCGCTGGCCAAAGCTGGGTCCCACCACCACCGCCGGGTCGATGTCGAGCGTCTCGACCGACCACTGCGCCAACGCCAGGCAGTTCACCAGGAACGCCACCTGGGCGGCCTCGGAGTAGTCGGAGTCGGACTCCCGGTACCGCTGCACCAGCGGGTAACCAAGCACCTCGTCGGCGGCCGCGACCAGACGTCGGGCCACCGGGTGCACCACCATGAACCTGGCGACGTCGGTGAAGGGCACCGGGCCCATGCCGGGGAACACCAGCGCGGTGTCACCGGTCGCTGCGGTCACCGACTCCTCCTCGTACCGGCTCACCCGAGCTCCTTCAGGAAGGCGGAGAGCACGGCGTCGAAGGCCGCCGGCTCCTCGATGTGTGGCACGTGGCTGGAGTTCTCCAGCACCGTCCAGCGCACGTCCGGGATCAGCTCGGCGAACGGCCGTACCGTGGTGGCTGTCGCCTCGTCGTGCCGGCCGGAGAGCACGAGCGTCGGCACGACGATCTCCGGCAGCCGGTCCAGCAGCGACCAGTCCCGCAGGGTGCCGATCACGTGGAACTCGCTCGGTCCGTTCATCGTGTGGTAGACGGTCGGGTCGTTCGCCAGTTCCAGGAAGGTCGCCATGAACTCCGGCGGCCAGGGGTCGACCCGGCAGACGTGCCGGTCGTAGAACACCTTCATGGCGGTGAAGTACTCGGCGGTGCCGGTGGTGCCCGCGGCCTCGTGCCGGCGCAACACCTCGTCCACGCCAGGCGGCAGCTGCGCCCGCAGCACCTCCATCTCGGCGCGCCACAACGGGTACGACGCGGGGGAGTTGGCGATCACCAGCCCGCGCAGCCCGGCCGGGCGGTCGGCGGCGTGCCGGGCGGCCAGCATGCCGCCCCAGGACTGGCCGTAGAGCAGGTAGTCACCGGAGATGCCGAGCCGCAGCAGCAGGTTCTCCAGTTCGTCGAGGAACAGCTCGACGGTCCAGAAGTCGGCGCCGCGCTCCGGCAGGTGGGTGGAGCCGCCGTTGCCCAACTGGTCGTAGTGCACCACCGGGCGGCCGTCGGTACGGGCCAGCTCGGCCAGGTGGATCAGCGAGTCGTGGGTGGCGCCGGGGCCACCGTGCAGCACCACCAGCGGGGTACGCCCGCTGCGCAGATCACCGGTGACGCGGTACCAGGTGCGGAACTGCCGGAAGGGCACGGTGCCGCGGGCGTCGGGTGCCAGGGACATCTCGACCATCCCTCCGTTACCGGGCCGCCGTGCCGAGCAGGATGCCGCGGTCGGCACGCCCGACCTCCAGCAGCCGCACCGGACAGCCCGCGGCGGCGAACGCCTCCTCGTACTCGGCCAGCGAGAAGAGGGCCAGATCCTGGTGGTCGACGAAGTGCCGGACGCCCTGCGGCTCGGAGACCAGGTAGTGCATGTCGACAAGCGACCGGCCCGCACGGGTGTACCAGCGGCCCATCCGGGAGATGGCCACGCCGGAACGCTCCACGCTCGCCGTGGCGAGCTGCCCGCCGTCCCAGCGTTCCCGCAGGATCCACGGCTCCACCAGGAGCACCCCGCCGGGTGCCAGGTGCGCGACCAGCCGGGCCGCCGCCGCGCGCAGGTCGTCCACCCCGCCCAGGTACGCGATCGAGCTGTACATCGAGCAGACCACGTCGAAGCGGCGGCCCAGGTCGAAGGTGCGCATGTCGGCCTCGTGCAGCGGGACGCCGTCCAGCTTGGCGCGGGCCACCTCAAGCATCGGCGCGGAGAGGTCGACGCCCGTACAGGCGAAGCTCTTGCTGAGGTGTCGCAGGTGCTCACCGGTGCCGCAGCCGACGTCGAGCAGGGTGGCCGGCCGGTCACCCTGCCGGTTGGCCAGGTCGCGGATCAGTTCGGCGTGCTCGGCATAGTCGTACAGGGCGCAGTAGACCCGGTCGTAGACCTCGGCCAGTTGACGGTCGTACACGTGGGTCACCTTTCGGTCAGCGGGCCTGGACCGTACGCCGGATGATCTGGCAGATGCCGGAGATCTCGGCCGCACCGATGGCGGTGCCGGTGGGCAGCGCCAGCACCCGCCGGGACAGGGCCTCCGAGTGGGGCAGCGGCAGCGGTGCGTGCACCTGCGGTGCCCGGCGGTAGGGCTCGGTCTGGTGGCAGCACGGGTGGAAGTACCGACGGGAGAGCACGTTCTCGCGCAGCAGGGCGTCGTGCACGTCGTCGCGGTCCACTCCGGAGACCCGCTCGTCGATCTCGACGACGACGTACTGGAGGTTGGACCGTTCGTCGCCGCCGGTGCCGGGGCGCAGACGGACCGCCGCCACCCCGTCGAGTTCCTTGTCGTACTGCTCGTAGTTGGCCCGGTTCGCGTCGATGATCGACTCCATCACCTCAAGGGAGGCGATGCCCATCGCCGCGGCGCCCTCGTTGAGCTTGCCGTTCGTGCCGACCGAGCCGACCTCGCGGTCGTCGCCGATGCCGAAGTTGCGCATCGCCCGGGCGGTACGCGCCAGCGCCTCGTCGTTGGTGACGATCGCCCCACCCTCGAAGCTGTTCACGAACTTCGTGGCGTGGAAGCTGAGCACCTCCGCGGCGCCGAAGCCGCCCAACGGCCGGTCGCCGATTGTGGAGCCGAGGCCGTGCGCCGCGTCGTAGACCACCGGGATGCCGTGCCGGTCCGCGACCGCGGCCAGGCCCTCGACGTCGCACGGCCGGCCGAAGACGTGCACCGGCAGGATGGCCCGGGTACGCGGCGTGATCAGCTGGGCGACGTGGGCCGGGTCGGCGTTGGCGGTGTCCGGGTCGATGTCGCAGAAGACCGGGACCACGCCGATCCAGCTCAGCGCGTGTGCGGTGGCGACCCAGGTAAACGACGGTACGATCACCTCGTCGCCCGGCCCGACGCCGAGCGCGCGGACGGCGATCTGCATGCCCACCGTGGCGTTGCAGACGGTCACGCAGTGACGGGTGCCGGTGACCGCGGCGAGCCGCTGCTCGAACTCCTCGCCGAGCGGGCCGGCGGTGAGCCAGCGCCGGTCCCACGCGGAGTCGACGAGTTCGTGGAACCGCTCGCGGTCACCGAGGTTCGGCCGCCCCACATGCAGGGGCTCGGAGAACATCGGCTGTGACATTGGCGCATCGTAGGTTCGGGCGCACCCCTAGCCTCAACCCCTGGCGAGTGGCCCGCGGCGACGGTGGAAGTCGGTGGAATCCCCTACCCGGCCCCTAATGCCGCGACTGCACTGCCGAGGTGGCGGGTCGTCCGATGTACTGGCCCGGCCGTACCCCACAGAGGAGTCGCCGTGACAGCCCTTCCGCTCACCTCAGCCCCGGAGGAAGCGATCGCGAAGCGCCTGGCCGCCTCGAGCACGATCGACCACCAGCCGATCGCCGACTTGACCGCGGTGCGCGCCTGGTACGCCGATCGCTGCCGAACGGACGTGGCCGAGGTCCGCCGCATCCCACTGGCCGAGCTGGTGGGCTGGCGCAGCGATCCGGCCACCGGGAACATCGTCCACGACAGCGGCCGGTTCTTCACCGTCGAGGGCGTGGAGGTGCACCACTCCGACGGGCCGGTGCCCAGCTGGAGCCAGCCGATCATCCACCAGCGGGAGATCGGCCTGCTCGGCATCCTGATCAAGGAGTTCGGCGGCGTCCTGCACTGTCTCATGCAGGCCAAGAACGAGCCCGGAAACTGCAACGGCGTGCAGCTCTCCCCGACGGTGCAGGCGACCCGGAGCAACTACACCCGGGTGCATCGCGGCAACCCGGTGCCCTACCTGGAGCACTTCCGGGCGGCGGCGGGGCGGCAGGTGGTCGCCGACGTGCTCCAGTCCGAGCAGGGTTCCTGGTTCTACCAGAAGCGCAACCGCAACATGGTGGTCGAGGTACGCGAGGACATCGAGGTGCTCGACGGCTTCCATTGGATGACCCTCGGCCAGGTGCACACGCTGCTCGCCGAGGACCATGTGATCAACATGGACGCCCGTACCGTGCTCTCCTGCCTGCCGTTCGCCACCGCGGGCCTGGCCGGCGACCTGGTGCCGGCCCCCGATTCGCCGGCCGCCCGGCTGGTCCGCTCGTGCAGCCCCGAGCAGGGCAGCCGGCACTCCACCGCCGAGGTGCTGAGCTGGATCACCGAGGCGCGTAGCCGGCACGAGTTGCGGGTGACCCGGATCCCGCTCAACCAGGTCCCGGACTGGGAGCGCCGACCCACCGGGATAGTGCATCGCGACGGCCGGTTCCTCAGCGTGGTCGCGGTCGACGTACGCGCCCACCACCGGGAGGTCGCCGCCTGGACCCAGCCGCTGATCGAGCCGCACGGCGTGGGCATCGCGGCCTTCTTCGTCCGCCCCTTCGACGGGGTGCTGCACGTGCTGGCCCGGGCCCGGGTCGAGCCGGGCTTCGTGCAGACCGTGGAACTGGGCCCGACGGTGCAGTGCACCCCGGAGAACTACGGCCGACCGCCCGGCGCCGACCGGCCGCGTTACCTCGACGACGTGCTCGCCGCGGCACCGGAGCGGATCCTCTACGACGCCGAGCTTTCCGAGGAGGGCGGCCGGTTCCTGCACGCCCGCAACCGGTACGTGGTGCTGGAGGTCGACGACGACTGGACCGGCCCGGCACCCGACGACCCGGACTTCCGGTGGCTGACGCTGCACCAGCTCGTCGAGTTGCTGCGCCACAGCCACTACGTCAACGTGCAGGCCCGCACGCTGGTGGCCTGCCTGCAGAGCCTGTTCACCCTGACGGGAGCGCACCGGTGAGCATTCCGTACACCCGGCTCGGCCGGACCGCGTTGCAGGTGAGCCGCCTCTGCCTGGGCACCCTGAACCTCGGCGTACGCACCACCGAGGAGGAGGCGTTCGAGCTGCTCGACGACGCGCTGGAACGGGGCGTCAACTTCGTCGACACCGCGAACCACTACGGTTGGCAGCGGCACAACGGCTACACCGAGGAGCTGCTCGGCCGCTGGTTCGCCGGCGGCGGCGGGCGGCGCGAGCGGGTGGTGCTCGGCACCAAGGTCTACCACCCGATGTCCGACCTGCCCAACGACCGGGGGCTCTCCGCCCGCAACATCATCGCCTCCTGCGAGGCGTCGCTGCGGCGGATGGGCACGGACTGGATCGACCTGTTCCAGATGCACCACGTCGACCGGGACGCCCCCTGGGACGAGGTGTGGCAGGCGATGGAGACGCTCACCCGGCAGGGCAAGATCCGCTACGTCGGCTCGTCCAACTTCGCGGGCTGGCACCTGGCCGCCGGCCAGGAGGCCGCCGCCCGGCGGCACTATCTCGGCATCGTCTCCGAGCAGTGCGTCTGGAACCTGGTGAGCCGGCACGTCGAGCTGGAACTGGTGCCGGCGGCCCAGCACTACGGCATCGGCGTGCTGGCCTGGTCGCCGCTGCACGGCGGCCTGCTCGGCGGGGCACTGCGCAAGCAGGCCGACGGCACGGCGGTGAAATCGGCGCAGGGCCGGGCCGTGGTGGCGCTGCGTACCCGGCACGCGGAGATCGCCGAGTACGAACGGCTCTGCGCCGAGGCGGGCCTGGACCCGGCCGAGGTGGGCACCGCCTGGGTGCTGGGCCGCCCCGGTCTGACCGCCGCGGTGATCGGCCCGCGCACCCGGGCGCACGTGGACTCCGCGATCCGGGCGCTGGACCTCACCCTCCCCGACGACCTGCTCAAGCGCCTGGACGAGCTGTTTCCCCCGATCGGAAACGGCGGCCCGGCCCCGGAGGCGTGGCTCGGCGGCTGACTCCCGGCCGACCGTGCGCGCGGCGCAGGTGCCGGCCGGGAGCCGACCAGCTGGTTACGCCCCGGCCCGCCGGGCCGCCGCGTGCTCGGCCCGGGCGGGTGCGCCCACCTCGTGCAGGTGCCGCAGCGCCTGGCGGTAGGAGTCGACCAGACCGGTCTGTTCGTACGGGACGCCGATCTCGGCGCAGTACGCCTGCACGATCGGTTGCGCCCGACGCAGGTTCGGCGTCGGCATGCCGGGGAAGAGGTGGTGCTCGATCTGGTAGTTCAAACCGCCGAGCGCCGCGTCGACAAGTGGGCCCCCGCGGACGTTACGGGAGGTCAACACCTGCTTGCGGAGGAAGTCCTCGGTGCCGGTCGGGTGCGGCATGCCCTTGTGGTTGGGAGCGAAGGTCAGGCCGAGGTAGACCCCGAACAGCGCCTGGTGCAGCACCAGGAAGGCGACGGCCTGTAGCGGCGTGAGCACGAGGAAGAGCGCGGCGAGGTAGCCGACGGCGTGCAGGACCAGCAGTACGCTCTCCGCCCCGCGTCGCTCCACCGTACCGTTGCGCAAGGCCTTGACGCTTGACACCTTCAGGCTGACGGCGAGCAGGGTGAGCAGCGGGAAGAAGAGCGCGGCCTGGTGCCTGGTGATGAAGCCCTTCAGCCCGCGCCGGCCGACGGCCGCCTCGGCGGCCCAGACCAGCACCTCGGGAGCCACATCCGGGTCGAGATCGTCGTGGTTGGGGTTGTTGTGGTGCCGGGTGTGCTTCTCCATCCACCAGCCGTAGCTCATCCCGACCCCGAGATTGCCGGCCAGCATCCCGGCCACCGCGCTCGGCCGTCTGGTGCGGAACACCTGGCGGTGCGCCAGGTCGTGGGCCACGAGTGCGACCTGGGCGAAGGCGACGGCGAGGAAGACCGCGGTGATCAGCTGCCACCAGGAGGAGCCGATCGCGAAGAAGACGGCCCAGCCGCCGAGGAACATGAGCGCGACGACGCCCAACCGGACGATGTAGTAGGCGGGCCGGCGGCGCATCAGTCCCGCGCCGGTGATCCGGCGGGACAGGACGGCGAAGTCGCTGCCGGTCGTCGTCTGCGACCGCGTCATTGTAGTCGTCATGCTTACAGCAGACCGGCTGCGGCGGGCGTCGTCAGGAGCGCTATCCCCTCCGCCGGCGTGGTGCTAGCACCACCGTGAGCCGGCGGTCGGGGTGCCGGGCCAGGGCGCTCGGGCCCCGCAGTACCGGCGTCCGGTGCCGGCCGCTCCCATCGTCAGGCCGCGGCGGCCAGGGCCTCGTACTCGGCGTCGGTGAGCCGCACCCGGGCGGCGGCCACGTTCTCCTCCAGGTGCGCCACCGTCGACGTGCCGGGGATCGGCAGCATGACGGGCGAGCGGCGCAGCAGCCAGGCGAGCGCGAGTTGGGCGGGCGTCGCGCCGTGTGCGGCCGAGATCTTGTCCAGCGGACCGCCCGGCCGGGCCAGCTCGCCGGTGGCGATCGGGAACCAGGGGATGAACGCGATGTCGTTGCCCTCGCAGTAGGTCAGCACGTCCTCGGCGGAGCGGTTGGCCACGTTGTAGAGGTTCTGCACCGAGGCGATCGGGGTGATCTCGCGGGCCGCCTCGATCTGCTCGACGGTGACCTCGGAGAGGCCGATGTGCCGGATCTTGCCCTCCTGCTTCAGCAGCACCAACTCGCCGACCTGGTCGGCCAGCGGCACCTTCCGGTCGATCCGGTGCAACTGGTAGAGCCCGATGCTCTCCAGGCCGAGGTGGCGCAGGCTCAGCTCACACTGCTGGCGCAGGTACTCCGGGCGGCCCACCGGCCGCCAGTCGCCCGGACCGCTGCGGGTCAGCCCGGCCTTCGTCGCGATGACCAGGTCGTCGGCGTACGGGTGCAGCGCCTCACGGATCAGCAGCTCGGAGACGAACGGCCCGTACGAGTCGGCGGTGTCGATGAAGGTCACCCCGAGTTCGTACGCCCGGCGCAGCACCCGGACCGCCTCGGCCGGGTCCTTCGGGTCGCCCCAGACCCCCGGCCCGGTGATCTGCATCGCCCCGTAGCCGAGCCGGTCGACGGTCAGCTCCCCGCCGATGCGGTACGTGCCGGAGTCCTTCGCGGGCCGTGTGCCGCTGTCACTCGCCATGTGTCTCCACAACCCCCACCATCTCGATCTTCCGCCCAGCGACCAATCTATCCCCGGGCCCCGACCGCTGCCGGCCAACGGCACAGCAGGACAGGGTGGTGGGGTGACGGGCGTCACTCTCGGTTCGGTGCAGAAAATTGTCCGGTAACCGCCGGTCGGGGACCCGCCGTCCGGCTCGGACGGCATACGATGCAGCGTGGCGGGCGATGGTAGCGCCCGGTGTTGGCGGATTGTTGTGGTGGAAGGAAGTGGATGGCGTGGCGGTACGGCAGGGCAAGGTCATTCGGTTCAACGTGGACAAAGGCTATGGATTTCTCGCGGCTGAGGGCGGTGACGAGGACGTCTTCCTGCACGCGTCGGTGCTCCGGGATGTGCATCCGCACGAGTTGCGGCCCGGCATGCTCCTCGAGTACGAGGCCGTCGAGGGCAACGACGGCACCCGGGCCGTGCTGGCCCGGCCGGTCAACGGCGTGGAGGTCGTCTCGCGTCCGGTCGCCGGGGTCGACTCGTCGGACGCGGACACCTGCGACGTCGTCGTGCGCTCGGAATACGAACGCTTCGTGACCGACCTGCTCCTCTCGTCGTCGTCGAACCTGACCACGGGCGAGGTGCTGAAGATCCGCTCGGGCCTGGTCCGCTACGCGCTCGACCGCAAGTGGTTGGACGCCTGACGGCGACACGCCCGACACACAATCTGGTGTTGCCATCGGCGCATCGCACCCAGATATGGTGTCACCCGTAGCTGGTTCGACCATCAAGCCGTGGTGGTCGAGGCAAGAGGGAACCCGGTGCGAGTCCGGGACTGCCCCGCAGCGGTGAGTGGGAACGACCGCCGTCAACGAAGCACTGGACCGCGAGGTCTGGGAAGCGACGGCCAGTAGGCGACCTTCGGGTCCTGCCCGCGAGTCCGAAGACCTGCCAGCGCGCCGCACGCGTCGCGTGCGGCGGTCGAAGGCCGCGCGGGACGGCCGACGCCCTCAGCCGGTCGGCCATGGCGTGCCGTGGCAGACCGGCGGCGTCCCTTCCGCGCGTCCCTCGACCTCCGGGGACAGGTGCGAGGAGGGGAAACCGTGACGGTGACCCAGGAACAGGCGGGGCCGGAGCAGCGCCGGCACGCGATGCGGGTCCGTAAGCGCAACGGCGACACCGAGCCGGTCGACGTCAACAAGATCGTCAGGGCGGTGGAGCGCTGGGTCGCCGATCTCGACGAGGTCGACCCGCTGCGGGTGGCGACGAAGACGATAAGCGGCCTGTACGACGGCGCCACCACGGCCGAGCTGGACAAGCTCTCCATCCAGACCGCGGCCGAGCTGATCGGCGAGGAGCCGCAGTACTCGAAGCTGGCCGCTCGGCTGCTCGCCGCGTTCGTGGACAAGGAGGTCCGCGGGCAGCAGGTGGCGAGCTTCAGCCAGTCGATCCGGTACGCGCACGGCCTGGGCCTGATCGGGGACGCCACCGCGGCGTTCGTGGCCGCCAACGCGCGCAAGCTGGACGACGCCGTCGACCCGGACGGTGACCTGCGGTTCGAGTACTTCGGCCTGCGTACGGTCGCCGACCGGTACCTGCTGCGGCATCCGCAGACCCGCCTGGTGGTGGAGACGCCGCAGTACTGGCTGCTGCGGGTCGCCTGCGGGCTGTCGCAGACGCCGGGCGAGGCGATCGGTTTCTACCGGCTGATGTCCAGCCTGGCGTACCTGCCGAGTTCGCCGACGCTGTTCAACTCCGGCACCCGGCACACCCAGATGTCGTCCTGCTTCCTGGTCGACTCGCCCCGCGACGAACTCGACTCGATCTACGAGCGGTACCACCAGGTGGCGAAGCTGTCCAAGTTCTCCGGCGGCATCGGCATCTCCTGGTCCCGGGTACGCGGCCGGGGCGCGTTGATCAGAGGAACCAACGGCCGGTCGAACGGCATCGTGCCGTTCCTCAAGACGCTTGACGCCGGGGTGGCGGCGGTCAACCAGGGTGGCCGTCGCAAGGGCGCGGCCTGCGTCTACCTCGAACCGTGGCACCCGGACATCGAGGAGTTCCTGGAGCTGCGGGACAACACCGGCGAGGAGTCCCGGCGTACGCACAACCTGAACCTGGCCAACTGGATCCCGGACGAGTTCATGCGGCGGGTCGAGGCCGACGGCGAGTGGTCGCTTATCGACCCCTCCGACGCGCCCGAGCTGCCCGACCTGTTCGGCGAGGCGTTCGACGAGGCGTACCGGGCGGCGGAGAAGAAGGCCGTCCGGACGGTCAAGGCCCGCGAGCTGTACGGGCGGATGATGCGTACCCTCGCCCAGACCGGCAACGGCTGGATGACCTTCAAGGACGCGGCGAACCGGCTCTCCAACCAGACCGGCGCGCCGGGCAACACCATCCACCTGTCGAACCTCTGCACCGAGATCCTGGAGGTCAACGACGACACCGAGACCGCGGTCTGCAACCTCGGCTCGGTCAACCTGGGCGCACACGTCACCGCCGACGGCGTCGACTGGGAGAAGCTGCGCGCCACCGTACGCACCGCGGTGGTCTTCCTCGACCGCGTGATCGACATCAACTACTACCCGGCCGAGCAGGCGGCGGCGTCGAACCCGCGCTGGCGTCCGGTCGGCCTCGGGCTGATGGGCCTCCAGGACGCCTTCTTCACCCTGCGCCTGCCGTTCGACTCGGCACCAGCCCGGGAACTGTCGACCCGGGTGCAGGAGGAGATCTTCCTGACCGCGCTGGAGACCTCGGCCGGGCTCGCCGAACGGTTCGGCCCGCATCCGGCGTACCCGCAGACCCGGGCGGCAGAGGGTGAGCTGCATCCGGACCTCTGGGGTGCCGACGTCGGCCAGCCCGAGCGGTGGGCCGCGCTGCGCGAGCGGGTCGCCACCCACGGCCTGCGGAACTCGCTGCTTGTCGCGATCGCGCCGACCGCCACCATCGCCTCGATCGCCGGCTGCTACGAGTGCATCGAGCCGCAGGTGTCCAACCTGTTCAAGCGCGAGACGATGTCCGGCGAGTTCCTCCAGATCAACACCTACCTGGTCGGTGAGCTTAAGGCGCGCGGACTCTGGACGGCGCCGATCCGCGAGCAGATCAAGCGCGCCGAAGGATCGGTGCAGGCCATCGCCGAGCTGCCCGAGGAGGTACGCGAGCTGTTCCGTACCGCGTGGGAGCTACCGCAGCGGGCCCTGATCGACCTGGCTGCCGCCCGCGCCCCCTACATCGACCAGTCGCAGTCGCTGAACCTGTTCCTGAGCGCGCCGACAATCGGCAAGCTCTCCTCGATGTACCTCTACGCCTGGAAGTCCGGGCTGAAGACCACCTACTACCTGCGCTCGCGCCCCGCGACCCGCATCCAGCAGGCCACCGTCGCCGTCACCCCGGCCGCCCGGCCGATCGTCGCGGTGACCGACGACGAGGCGTTGGCCTGCTCCCTGGAAAACCCCGAAAGCTGCGAGGCGTGCCAGTGACCACCGTTTCCGAACCCAGCACCGGCGTACGGCACCTGCTGCTCGACCCCGGCATGGACCTGACCCTGCGGCCGATGCGCTACCCGCAGTTCTTCGACAGGTTCAAGGACGCCATCAAGAACACCTGGACCGTCGAGGAGGTCGACCTGCACGCCGACCTCGCCGACCTGGCCAAGCTGTCGCCGGCCGAGCAGCACCTGGTCTCCCGGCTGGTCGCCTTCTTCGCCACCGGCGACACGATCGTCGCCAACAACCTGGTGCTCAACCTCTATCAGCACGTCAACTCCCCGGAGGGCAGGCTCTACCTGTCCCGGCAGCTGTTCGAGGAGGCGGTGCACGTTCAGTTCTACCTGAACCTGCTGGACACCTACGTCCCGGACGAGCGGGAACGGTTCGCGGCGTTCGCGGCGGTGGAGAACATCCCCTCGATCGCCCGCAAGGCCGAGTTCTGCTTCAAGTGGATCGACTCCATCTTCGAGCTGCGCGAGTTGAAGACGCGGGACGATCGGCGGGCGTTCCTGCTCAACCTGATCTGTTTCGCCGCCTGCATCGAGGGGCTCTTCTTCTACGGCGCCTTCGCCTACGTCTACTTCCTGCGCTCCCGGGGCCTGCTGCACGGCCTGGCCTCCGGCACCAACTGGGTGTTCCGCGACGAGTCGATGCACATGGCCTTCGCCTTCGACGTGGTCGACACCGTACGCGCCGAGGAGCCGGACCTCTTCGACGCCGACGTGGAGCGGCAGGTGCGCGAGATGCTGGCCGAGGCGGTGGAGTGCGAGGTCCAGTTCGCTGCGGACCTGCTTGAGCAGGGCGTCTCCGGAATGTCGCTTGCCGACATGCGGGAGTACCTCCAGCACGTGGCCGACCGACGGCTGGCCGTGCTCGGCATCGAGCCGATGTACGGCTCGAAGAACCCGTTCGCCTTCATGGAGTTGCAGGACGTGCAGGAGCTGTCGAACTTCTTCGAGCGCCGCGTCTCGGCGTACCAGGTCGGCGTGACCGGCTCGGTCACCTTCGACGACGACTTCTGACCGGTCGCAGCACCGCTGCTGTCCCGGGCGACGCCGTCGCCCGGGACAGCGCGCGTGGATCGGCCGCGCTGCTGCGCCGACCCACCCACGTCATGCATCGGGGAGCGGCCGTTCGGGACACCATAGGCGTCGATATTGCCGATAAGATCGACGACGGTCGTACCGTCTGCTGACACACGGGGGTCTCGATGGGAATTCGGCAAGGCATCGCCGGAGTGGTGGCCGTGGCCTCGGTGGCGGCTGGCGTGACCGCCCTACCGCCTGGTGCCTCGGCGGCGGCAGCGGCTGCGCGGGACGCCGAGGTGGGCCCGCCCTGCGTCCGCGAGGATCTGCCGATACCCGCCGGGTCGTGGCAGCGGATCACGGTCACCCATGCCGATCCCAGCGGCCGGTTCCAGCTCGCGTACGGGACGGACACCTCCTGGCGCGACCATGTCATCCGATGGGACAACGGCGTGCCGACCAACCTCGGCACACCGCCGGGCGGGCTGAAGGAGATCAACGAGCAGGGCGACTTCGTCGGCAACACCTACTCCGAGGACGGGCTGTACCGCAGCACGGCGTGGCGGTACTCCGCCGGGCAGGTCACCACGCTGCCGGGCCTGCCCGACAGCGTGCAGACCATCGCGAGCGCCATCGCCGGGGACGGCACCGTGGCCGGGTGGGTGCGGTCCGCCAACGGGCAGCCGACGGCGGTGACCTGGGCGCCGGACAACACCGTACGGGCACTGCCGGGCGCCGGCGGGAGCCGGGCGATCGACATCGACGCCCACGGAACCGTGCTCGGCTACCTGGCCGAGAAGCCGGTGCGCTGGGCGCCCAACGCCGAGCCGGAGCTGCTGCCCGGCTATGCGGCCGGCCCGGACACGTTCTGGGAACTGACCGGGATCAGTGCGGGTGTGGTGGTGGGCCAGGAACACAACGAGCCCCGGCCGGTCGCTCTGGTGTGGGCGCCCGGCGCGGCCCCGGTCCTGATCGCCGAGGGGTCGGTGACGCGTGCGGTGAACGCGCGCGGCTCGGTCGCGTACGGGCAGATCTACGAGAACCGGCTGTGGCTCCGGCAGGACGGCGTCGACCGGGAGCTGCCGTTCGGTCCGTCGCCCTTCCCGATCGCCACCATCACCGCGCTCACCGACGACGACATCGCGTACGGCACCCACGGGTCGACCCCGGTCCGGTGGATCTGCGCCTGACCCGGCCGGTCCAGCTGCACCGGGTGGCGGCAGCCGGCGTTCCCACCGGGGCACTTCGAGGGACGGCCCTGATCAAAGGTCAGGGCTGCCAGGCGGCGACGACGTCGTCCGGCCCCCAGAGCACGTCCACGGCGTCGGCGGGCAGATCGGCTCCGGATCGGGTGACCGCGATCAGGCCGGTTCGTGACTCGTCGAAGCCGGGAACGTGCCTGGCGCCTTCCTGTAGCTTGCGGAGATCGCGGCGGTCGAGTGGAGTTCCCAGCCACTTCAGCGTGCCGCAGAAGTGGACGTGGGCGGCGGGGGATGCCTGGTCGGCGCCGACCAGATCGATCTCGGGGTTGAACTGTCGGTTCCACCAGCCCCCGACGGTCTGGACATCCGGCCACGGCAGGGCACCGGTGACCGCGGCCTGTTCCAGTGAGGTACGCACGAGCGGTTCGACCGCCCGGCCCCGCCAGGAGCTCCACCGGATCTGGAACAAGCGGTAGCCGGCGTCGGCCCGGCCGCGCTGGGTCAGGTTCTGCACGTCGCGCAGAATGCCGAGGTAGAGTCGCAGGCTCGTGTCCGCGATCCGGTAGAGAGCGGGTTTGCCGCGCCCTGTGGCCAGGGGCTCGTCGGCGGCGAGGACCTGTTTCTCGACGGTGAGTTGTCGCAGCAGCGGCGACAGGGTGCCGGAACTGATCGGACCGCTGCGGCTGCCGGCGATGTCGGCGATCTTGGCGAACGCTCGGGTGTCGCCGCCGACGGCTTCGATGACCCGTCGGGCCACGTCCGGGTTGGGGAACTCGGCCGACAGGGATTGCTCTGGCAGGGCGAACAGCGGCGAGGCGGGGTCGGCGCACTCGTCGCGTAGGTAGTCCTCGGCGGGGGTACCAACCGGCCAGCGGAGCAGGATGCCGGGCAGGCCGCCGGTGATCAGGTGCGCGTCGATGGCGTCGGACCCGGGTAGCCCGGTCGCTGCGGCTGTTTCGGCGAGGTTCAGTGGCCCGAGGGTGAGGTTGTCAGCGCGCCCGTAGAACGGCCGATCGTAGGCGGTGAGGCGCTGCATCATGTGCAGGTCACTGCCGAGGAGCAGGAGCAGGACAGGACGGCGGGACAGCAGACGGTCCCAGGCGACCTGGAGGTGCCCGTCGAAGGTGTCGTCCTGTTCGGCAAGCCATGGCAGTTCGTCGAGGACGACGATGCTGGGCTGCTCCGGAAGCGCCGCGGCGAGAATGCGGAGCATGTCACCCCACCCGCCGGCCGGTGCGCTGGCCGGCAGCAGGTTGGCGTCGTTGGGCAGGTCGGACTCGGCCAGGGCGGTGAGGAACTGGTTGGTCGACTCGGTGATCGATGCGCCCTTGACCGCAGTGAAGTAGACGTAGGGCAGCCCGGCCCGGTCGCAAAGCTCTTGAACGAGACGAGACTTGCCGACCTGGCGGCGACCGCGCAGGGCGACGGCGATACCGCGTCCCGTGCGGGTGACCTGGTCGACCCGCTTGCTCAGGAGAGCGAGTTCGGTGCGTCGACCGACGAACACGGATGCTCCTAAGGTAGATGTAATCTACGTAGAACAAATCTACATCATGGGTGTCCGCCTCAGGTTGATGGTGTCGCACGACCCGTCAGAGGTTCCGCTGATGCCGGGCTTGACCTTGACGCAGCGTCAACCCCGCATGCTGACGCCATGTCCACCGAACTCCAGAAAACCGAGCAGGTCCGCGGGCCGGCGATCCAGGTCCAGGGCCTGACGAAGTCATACCAGCAACTGAATGTGCTGCGCGGGGTCGACTTCGCCGTCGCCCGGGGCAGCATCTTCGCCCTGCTCGGCTCCAACGGCGCCGGCAAGACCACGGTCGTGCGGATCCTCGCCACGCTGCTCAAGCCGGACGCGGGAACGGTGAACGTCAACGGCTTCGACGTCGTCCGGCAGGCGGCGAAGGTACGGGAGTCGATCAGCCTGACCGGACAGTTCGCGGCCGTCGACGAGATCCTCAGCGGGCGGGAGAACCTGGTGCTGATCGCCCGGTTGCGGCAACTGGGCAATCCCGGCCGGGTCGCCGATGATCTGCTGACCCGCTTCGCCCTGACCGACGCGGCCGGCCGGCGGGTGTCGACGTACTCGGGCGGCATGCGCCGCCGCCTCGACATCGCGATGAGCCTGATCGGGAACCCGCCGGTGATCTTCCTGGACGAACCGACGACCGGGCTCGACCCGCAGGCCCGGCTGGAGGTGTGGCAGGCCGTCCGGGAACTCGCCCGGCAGGGTACGACGGTGCTGCTCACCACGCAGTATCTCGACGAGGCCGAACAGCTCGCCGACCGGATCGCGATCCTGCACGCAGGGCGCATCATCGCCGACGGCACCCTCGCCGAACTCAAGCAGCTACTGCCTCCGGCCAAGGTCGAGTACGTCGAGAAACAGCCGACCCTGGAGGAGATCTTCCTCGCCATCATCGGCGACGCGCGCACCGGCGCAGTCACCAGCCCCGACGGTACGAGCAACTGAGGACTATCGATGAACAAGCACTTCTTCGGCGACACCGCTGCCCTGGTGGGACGCTCCCTGCGCCACGTCAGCCGTAGCCCGGACACCATCATCACCACCGCGATCACGCCGATCGCCATGTTGCTGCTCTTCGTCTACGTCTTCGGCGGCGCCATCCAGACCGGGTCGGACAGCTACGTGAACTATCTGCTGCCCGGCATCCTGCTGATCACGGTCGCCACCGGCATCACCTACACCGCGTACCGGCTCTTCCTGGACCTGAAGGGCGGCATCTTCGAGCGGTTCCTCTCCCTGCCGATCGCCCGCGCGTCGGTGCTCTGGGCGCACGTGCTGACCTCGCTGGTCGCCAACCTGATCTCGCTCGTGCTGGTGGTGCTGGTCGCCCTCGTCATGGGCTTCCGCTCGGGAGCCGGCGTGCTGGGCTGGCTCGCGGTGGCCGGCATCATGATCCTGTTCACCCTCGCGCTGACCTGGCTCGCGGTCATCCCGGGCCTGACCGCGAAGTCGGTGGAGGGCGCGAGCGCATTCTCCTATCCGCTCATCTTCCTGCCCTTCATCAGCTCGGCCTTCGTACCCACGCAGAGCATGCCCGGCCCGGTGCGCGCCTTCGCCGAGCACCAGCCGGTGACCTCCATCGTCAACGCGATTCGCGGCTTGTTCGCCGAGCAGCAGGTCGGTGGTGACCTCTGGCTCGCCCTCGCCTGGTGTGCCGGCCTCCTCGTCGTCGCCTACGGTGCCGCCATGGCCGTCTACCACCGCCGGGTCGACTGAGCCGGGTCCGGGTGGGGCAGGCTGAGGCCATGCTGACGATCGGACGACTGGCCTCCTACGCCGGGGTGACCATCCGCGCGGTGCGGCACTACCACCAGATCGGACTGCTTCCGGAGCCGGAGCGCGACGCCTCCGGCTACCGGACCTACGACGCAGCGGCCGTCGTACGACTCATCCGGATCCGGACCCTGGCCGAGGCCGGCGTCCCGCTGGCCCGGGTGCGCCAGCTGCTCGACGCCGACCCGGAGACCTTCGCCGCCGCGACCGCCGAGATCGACCGGCAGCTGCGTACCCAGATCCGTACGCTCCAGGAACACCGGCGGCGGATCGCCCGGCTGGGCTACGGCGACTCCCTGGCCGTCCCCGCGGAGGTGGTCGACTACCTGGACCGGCTGCGGGACATCGGAGCACCGGCGGCCGTCGTCGAGGGGGAGCGCGACGCGTGGATTCTCATGGCGGCGCGCTGGCCGGAAGCGATCCCGACGTTCATGGCCGACAAGGTGGCCCAGCTGGGCAACCCGAAGATCGTCCGGCTGTACCAGCTCCTCGGTCGGATCGCGGAGAACTGGGCGGACGACGAGCTGCTGCGCGAGACGGCCGACCTGATCTGCGAACTGAACGAGGCGGCTGCGGCCCACGGCGGACTGGAGCAGCAGGACGAAATCATGCCCGACCCGGCGTTCATCGGCCTGATGGACTCGTTCGCCGATGCCGCGCACCCCGCTGTCGCCCGGCTGCGGGAGCTGATCGCCGAACGTGGCTGGACCGGCTGGACCCGGGCGACGAAGCGCGGAGCGTGACAGCGTGGCCCGGACACCGCACGGCCCGTACGATGACCGGTGGTGCTGGTTCGACCATCGGTCCACGGTGGTCGAGGCAAGAGGGAACCCGGTGCGAGTCCGGGACTGCCCCGCAGCGGTGAGTGGGAACGACCGCCGTCAACGAAGCACTGGACCGCGAGGTCTGGGAAGCGACGGCCAGTAGGCGACCTTCGGGTCACGCCCACGAGTCCGAAGACCTGCCAGCGCCGCGCACACCGCCGGTGTGCGCCGCCGGCGGTCTCGTGGGAGGGCCGAAGCGGAAGCCGGTACGCAGGCGCGTACCCGCCTTCCCCTCCCGTGCCGCCGGGCACTTCGAGGGAAGGACACCCTGGTGAGCACCGCATTCGGGCAGAGCACCGTGCTCGGCTATCCGCGCATCGGCGCGAACCGTGAGCTGAAGAAGGCCGTCGAGGCGTACTGGGCCGGCACCGTCGACGCGGACGGTCTGGCGGACACCGCCGCCCGGCTCCGCGCCGAGGTCTGGCGGACGCTGCGCGACGCCCGCCTCGACGCGATCCCGTCGAACACCTTCTCCCACTACGACCACGTCCTCGACACCGCCGTCGCGGTCGGCGCGATCCCCACCCGCTTCGCCCGGCTGGGCCTCTCCGCGCTGGACACCTACTTCGCCATGGCCCGTGGCGTCGACGCCGAGCCGGCGCTGGAACTGACCAAGTGGTTCGACACCAACTACCACTACCTGGTGCCGGAGATCGACACCGACACCGTCTTCACGCCGAATCCGGTCAAGCCGCTGGACGAGTACGCGCAGGCGCGCGACCTGGGCATCGCCACCCGACCGGTACTCGTCGGCCCGGCCACGTTCCTGCTGCTGGCCAAGGGCGACGATCCCTTCGCCCGCCTCGACGACCTGGTTGAGACGTACGCCGGGATCCTCACCGCGCTGGCCGACGCGGGCGTGGCCTGGGTACAGCTGGACGAGCCGGCCTACGTCGCCGACCGCAGCCCGGCCGAGATCGAGGCGCTGCGCCGGGCCTACACCCGGCTCGGTCGGCTCGAACACCGGCCGCGCATCTTCGTGGCGACCTACTTCGGTGAGCTGGGCGACGCGCTGCCTGCCCTGCTGGACACCCCGGTCGAGGCGATCGGCCTCGACCTCGTCGCCGGGCCGGGCAACGTCCGGCGGCTCGCCGCCGCCGGCCCGCTGGGCGGCCGGACCATCGTCGCCGGCCTGGTGGACGGCCGCAACATCTGGCGTACCGACCTGCGGGCCGCCGTGGCCGCCGGGGCGACGGTCGCCGGGCTGGCCGACCACGTTGCGGTCGCCACCTCCTGTTCGTTGCTGCACGTCCCGGTGGACCTCTCCGCCGAGACCCGCCTCGACCCGCAGCTGGCCGAGCGGCTCGCGTTCGCCCGGCAGAAGGTCGACGAGGTGGTTATGCTCGGCCGCGCGCTGCGCGACGGCACCACCGCGCTACCCGCGCCGCCACCGGCCGCCCCGGCCGCCTGGCGCCACGACGACGTACGCGGACGCCTCGCCGCGCTGCGCCCCACCGACCGGCGGCGCGGCGACTATCCCACCCGGGCCGCCCGGCAGCAGGACCGCCTGGGGCTGCCGGAACTGCCGACCACCACGATCGGGTCGTTTCCGCAGACCGCCGAGCTGCGCCAGGCCCGCGCCGCGCACCGGGCGGGCAGCCTCGACGACGCGGGCTACCGGGCCCGGATGCGTGCCGAGGTCGAACACGTCATCCGACTCCAGGAGAAGCTGGGGCTGGACGTGCTCGTGCACGGCGAACCGGAACGCAACGACATGGTGCAGTATTTCGGTGAGCAGCTCGACGGCTTCGCCGCCACCGAGCACGGCTGGGTGCAGTCCTACGGCTCCCGCTGCGTCCGCCCACCGATCATCTACGGCGACGTGGCCCGGAAGATGCCGATGACGGTCGACTGGTCGATCTACGCGCAGTCGCTTACCGGCAAGCCGGTCAAGGGCATGCTCACCGGCCCGGTCACCATCCTGGCCTGGTCGTTCGTCCGCACCGACCAGCCGCTCGCGGCCACCGCCGACCAGGTCGCGCTCGCCCTGCGCGACGAGTGCCGCGATCTGGAGTCCGCCGGGATCCGGGTCATCCAGGTCGACGAACCGGCGCTGCGCGAGACACTGCCGCTACGCCGGGCCGACCAGCAGGCGTACCTGGACTGGGCGGTCGGCGCGTTCCGCCTGGCCACCAGCGGCGTCGCCGACGACACCCAGATCCACACCCACCTCTGCTACTCCGAGTTCGGCGAGGTGATCACCGCAATCGACGCGCTCGACGCGGACGTCACAAGCATCGAGGCGTCCCGCTCCAAAATGGAGGTGCTCGAAGACCTCGCCGCGATCGGCTACGGCCGGGGCGTCGGCCCCGGCGTCTGGGACATCCACTCGCCCCGGGTGCCGCCGCGTGACGAGGTGGTCGAGGCGCTACGCCGCGCCGTCGCGGCCGTCCCGGCCCGGCGGCTCTGGGTCAACCCGGACTGCGGCCTGAAGACGCGCGGCTACCCGGAGGTCGAGGCGTCGCTGCGGCACCTGGTCGCCGCCGCGGCCGAGGTACGCGGCGACTGACCGGTCCCCGGCGGGCGGCGTGCCGCCCAGCTCGGTACGGGAGCGCGCCCGGTGGTTGTCGGGCGCGCTTTCGTGCAGCAGGTTCAGGGTCTGGTTGCTCGGATGAAGTTGGTCCAGGCGGTGGGGGAGAAGGTGAGGGTGGGACCGGCCGGGTCCTTGCTGTCGCGTACGGCGACGAGGCCGGGCAGATTGTTGGCGACCTCGACGCACGCTCCGTTGTTGTCGCCGCTGCGGGTGCTCTTGCGCCACCGGGCGCCGGTCAGCTCAGCCATGGTAGACCTCTCCAATGATCTTGCTGATCAGTTGCTTGGATTGTCCCTCATCGAGGGCCAACCCATCGAGGCTGGACCAGACTCTTTCGTAGGCTGCAATCTCGTCCGGTCGGTCGAGGTAGAGAGCCCCCGTCAACGACTCGCAGTACACGACCGAGGGCTCCGGGACCGCACGCGTGTGCAGCGGGAAGTCGAGCATCATGAAGGTGCCGGCGAGTGTTCCATAGTGGGCGCCGGCTGCCAGCGGCAGCACGCGAATGGAGACGTTGGGCAACTCGGCGATCTCCAGGAGATTGTTGAGCTGTTCGGCCATCGTCGCTCGTCCGCCGATGGCCCGAAGTAGCACCGCCTCAGACAGGACGGAGTGGAGGACCGGTGCCTTCGGCAACCTGCGCGTCAACAGAGCTTTGCGTTGCCGCCGGACCGCGAGCACCTGCTCGAACTCGTCCTCGTCCATGTCGCGGCGATTCTGGTAGACCCCCTGGGTGTAGGCCGGCACCTGAAAGATGCCCGGTATCAACGACTCGTCGTAGCCGCGAAGCTTGCAGGCGGCGGATTCCAGGCCGACGTACATTTCGAACCAGTCCGGGATGGCAAGGCCGTACGAGTGCCACCAGCCCTTGGCCTTGGTCTCGTTGGCCAAGGCGGTGAGCGCGCCGGTCAGCTCGGGCGTCGCGGCGTACAGCTCGCACATGGCCCGGACGTCGACGGCGCGGGCCGGGCCGAGGCCGCTCTCGATGCGCCACAGCTTCTGCCGGCTGAACTGCATCGCCTCGGCCACCGCGTCGAGCGTCATGCGCGCCTCGGTGCGCAGGTCACGCAGCGCCCGCCCGAGCTGCCGCCGGGGGACTGTCGATCCCATGTCGTCGGCCATCCGCCACCCCTCTCCGTGTTGCGTTTTGTTACATCACGACGCCAGTGGTGAAACGCGCGATCGTTGCTCACTGACCAATTCCTCCGGGCAGTGATCGCGCAATGTCTATTGTGCTTCCGACCATACAAGAAACTCCCGACAGCCTCCATTAGCGGGTGATTCCTCTCAGAGGTTGGCGCAGCAATTCGGTCGTGAGGCTCCGCAATCACCGCTCGACCCCACACGGACCTCCGCCCTCCGTCCGCGAACGCTTGTTCTCGCATGGTGGAATGGGGTCATTGAGATCTTGGAATTTTACCGTTCAGAGCTAACGGAAAGCGACCAAGATCTGGCGCCCGGTCAGGTTGGTGGCGCTGGCAGTGCTGCGAATCCCGGGTTGCTGTCCGATGGCGTCGACGGCTGTGCCCGACGCGAGTTGCGGGATGTCGCGGCATCCGGGTCGGTTGACGGCGCGAGTTGCGGCATCTCGTGGTGCCGCCGGCGGGATAGCCGCCGTGACGAGGCACGACCTGCTGGTCGTAGCCACCCACCTGCTCGCCGAGGAGGGCGCGGAGCGCACTGTGGCCGCCACCGACCAGACCAACTTCCCGATGGTCGCTGCGTTCGCCAGAGCCGGCTACCCGATCGTCCAGGACCGCATCGACCTGATCTGACCGGTACGCGTCACGCGGTCAGGACGCAGAACTCGTTGCCGTCGGGGTCGGCCATCGCGACCCGGCCAGCCTCGACCCGGCCAGCCTCGACCCGGCCAGCCTCGACCCGGCCAGCCTCGCTCCGGTCGGCGTCGATCCGGGTCGCGCCGAGGGCCAGCAGGCGGTCGATCTCCGCCTGCTGGTCACCGTCGGCCGGGGGAGCGAGGTCGAAATGCAGGCGGTTCCGGCCCACCTTCGGCATTAACGGTGGGCCGCCCCAGGTGATCTTCGGACCGCCGTGCGGCGAGCGGATCGCGGTCTCCTGGTCGTGGTCCCAGACCAGCGGCCAGCCGAGGGCCTCGCTCCAGAAGTAGCCGACCTGCTGTGAACCGTCGCAGGCCAGCGCGCCGACGAACCCGCACTCGGCGAGGAAGTTGTTGCCGGGCTCGATGACGCAGAACTCGTTGCCCTCGGGGTCGGCGAGCACCACGTGCGGGTCGTCGGGGCCCTGCCCGACGTCGACGTGCCGCGCGCCGAGCGCCACAGCGCTGGCCACCGTCTGCTGCTGGTCCGCCAGCGAGCTGCTGGTCAGGTCGAAGTGCATCCGGTTCTGGTCGATCTTGGGTTGCTGGCTGGCCAGGAACCGGAGCCGGAAGCCGGTATCGTCGGTGGGCAGCAGCGCGACTCCGTCGCGTGGATCGTCCGCCAGCTCCCAGCCCAGCAGCCCGGACCAGAAGTGCGCGAGCCGCGACGGCTGCTGCGCGTCGACACAGACCGCGACCAAGTGACACGCCATACCGCTGCTCATCTCCGACCCGCCGACCGGCCACCGCCGACCGGCCGCCCCTTGGCCAGCAGCCTAGGGACGAGTCGCGACGCGCGCAGCCGAGTATCCGGCCGGCGGTGGGCAGCGGACGAGAGGTCAGATGGCGCGGGCGATGCAGATGCGGGCGTTGAGACGGGGACCGGCCTCGTAGACCATGTACGACACGCCGCCGTCGGTGCCGAAGGCGGGGGAGGCGACCCGGCCGTTGTCCGAGGCGATCGGGGCGTGGAAGACCCCGAGGTGCACCTCCCGGTCGAAGTTGTTGCCGACCTCGGTGAGCCGCATCCGGCCGTCGTTGCCGTGGTACACCACGTACGTCGTGTTGTTGCGCTTGAGCAGGTGCGGGGCGGAGATGTCGGTAAGCCCGTCACCGGCCGGCGAGATCAGCGGGTTCGGGGCGAACTGCCACTGGTCCCAGCCGTTCGGCGACCAGCCCCAGAAGATCTTTCGGGTGCCCGGCCCCACGGTGTGCGCGCCCATGAAGAGCATCACGTACTTGTTGTTCTTCCCGGCCACCCGGTGCTCGAAGACCCGCGCGTACGAGGTCTCGGTGGTGTTCGGCACGAGTCTGGTGCTCAGGATCGGCGTCTCGTTGCTGAAGTTGATGCCGTCGCGGGAGCGGGCCACCCGGGTGGTGAAGTTCTCCCCATGGAAGTAGAGGAAGAACTCCTTGCTGGAGGCGTTCCACACCACGTGTGGTGAGGAGACGTGGCTGACCGTGGTGGTGGGCAGCACCCGGTCGATGATCGGGTTGCCCGGGTACTCGGTGTAGGGGCCTTCCAGCCGGTCCGCGTAGGCGACGCAGATGCCGCCAGGCGCGTCGTGCGGGGCGTAGTAGAGGTAGTACCGCCCGCGCGCCCCGGAGATCTTGTCGTAGACCCCGCGTACGCAGGGGAAGATCATTTCTCCGGTGGGATCGTAGGCCAGCGGCCGGGCGAACGCGTCGCGGACGTAGCGGTAGTTCGGGAAGCCGGCCGGGCCGGCGAGGGCGGGATCTGCGGCGACGGCGCCACCGAGTGCGGTGCCGGCGGCTGCGGCGGTGCCGAGCAGGGCCGCGCCGCGCAGCAGGCCGCGGCGGTTAAGCGTGGTCGGTCGGGGCGGGCTTTGGTCGTCGTCCATGGGGCCTCCGATCGTGCGGTGACCGTGCGTGAGATCGCGATCCACAGGGGAGTGGGCCGTGTGGTCGATGAGTCTGTGGTCGGGCGCGGCGGAGCGTCAAGACGCTAATACGAATTATCAGGGCCGTCTCCCGGGAAAATTTTCTGTCGCCGAGGGCTTGACGGCGGGCCGTGGGCGGTCGCAGGATTTCACACCAACGTAGCTAATGCGTATTAGCGCTGAAACGAATGGACACGCAAAGTGACCGGATCGCGTAGGCGGGTGACCCAGCAGGACATCGCCCGGATGACCGGCGTCAGCCAGGCCACCGTCTCCCTCGTGCTCAACGGCCGCGACGACGGTGGCGTCCGGATCGCCCCGGAGACCCGGGAACGGGTGCTGCACGCGATCCGGACCACCGGGTACGTCGCCGACCCGGTGGCCCGGCGGCTCGCCGCCCGACACAACCGGATCCTCGGCGTCTTCACCTACGAGCCGGTCTTCCCGACCGGCACCGGCGACTTCTACCACCCGTTCCTGGTCGGCATCGAGGAATCCGCCGAACGACTCGGCTGTGACCTGCTGCTGCTGACCAGCGCCCCGGTGGTCGACGGCCGGCGACGGATCTTCCACGACGACAACCGGCTGCGGCTCGCTGACGGCTGCGTGCTGCTCGGCCGCTCACTGGACCGCGACGAACTGGGTCGGCTGGTCGCCGAGGGCCAACCGTTCGTCTCGGTCGGCCGACGCGACGACGCGGGCGGGCCGGTGCCCTACGTCGGGGCGGACTACTCGACCGCCACCGCCGCCGTCGTCCAGCGCGCCCTCGACGCCGGACACACCCGGCTGGCGTACCTCGGTCAGGGGGCCGGACCGGAGTCACACGCCGACCGGTTCGCCGGCTACCGCAGTGCCGTCGAGGCCGCCGGGCTGCCGGCCCGGCACGAGGCCACCGACCGGGCCCCCGCCGAGCTGCTCGACACCCTGCTCGCCGCCGGGGTCACCGCCGTGCTGGTCGAGGAGTACGCCGACGGCGTCGCGCTCGCCGCCGTCGCCCGCGAACTCGGCCTGACCGTACCCGCCGACCTCTCCATCCTGGCCCTGGGCGACCCGACCCGGCCGACCAGCAGCGACCTGGAGTTCACCGGGTTCCGGATCCCCCGCCGGGAGATGGGGTGGCAGGCCGTCGAGGTGCTCACCGGGCTGCTCGCCGCGGTGCCCGACACGGTGACCCAGCGGCTGCTGCCGTGCCAGCCGGTCGACGGTGCCACCCTCGTCCCACCCCGCCCCTGACCACCATCCCCGGTCGCCGCGCCCGAACCGCGGCGGCTTCCGACCAACCCTCCGGAAAGGACGGACCGTGCCAGAGATGCGGGCCGAAGTACTTATCGTCGGCGGTGGACTCGGCGGCGTGGCCGCCGCCCTGGCCGCGCTACGGGCCGGCCGTACGGTGCTGCTGACCGAGGAGTACGCCTGGCTCGGTGGGCAGCTGACCAGCCAGGCCGTGCCGCCGGACGAGCACTCCTGGGTCGAGCACTTCGGGGTCACCGCCAGCTACCGGGCGCTGCGCGACGGCATCCGGGACCACTACCGGCGCTGGTACCCGCTCACCGACCGGGCCCGACGCGCCACCGCACTCAATCCGGGGGCCGGGCACGTCAGCCGGCTCTGCCACGAGCCCCGCGTCGCGGTGGCGGTGCTCGAGGGAATGCTGGCGCCGTACCGGGGCTCCGGGCGGCTGCGGGTGCTCCAGCCGTACCGGCCGGTGGCCGCCGACACCGACGGCGACCGGGTCACCGGGGTCACCGTGGCGCACCGGGACACCGGCGAGCAGCTGCACCTGACCGCGCCGTACGTGCTGGACGCCACCGAGACCGGCGAGCTGCTGCCGCTTACCGGCACCGAGTACGTCACCGGCTTCGAGTCCCGGGCCGACACCGGCGAACCGAGCGCGCCGGAGCAGGCGCAACCGACGAACATGCAGGCCGTCTCGGTCTGCTTCGCGGTCGACCACGTCGACGGGAACCACACAATCGACAAGCCGGCCGCCTACGACTTCTGGCGGGCCTACCGGCCGCCGTTCTGGGGGGACCGGATGCTGTCGTTCCGGTCGCCCAACCCGCGCACCCTGGAGATCTCCGAGCGCAGCTTCACCCCGAACCCGGACGACGACCCGTGGCTGGTCCAGGCCGACCAGCGGGTCAATCCCGGCGACGGCAACCTCTGGACGTTCCGCCGGATCGCCGCCCGCCGCAATTTCACCCCCGGCGCGTACGACAGCGACATCTGCCTGGTCAACTGGCCGATGCTCGACTACTTCGAGCAGCCGATCATCGACGTACCCGATCCGGACGCGCAGCTCGCGGCGGCCCGGGAACTCTCCCTGTCGGTGCTCTACTGGCTCCAGACGGAGGCACCCCGCGCCGACGGCGGCACCGGCTTTCCCGGGCTGCGGCTGCGCGGCGACGTCACCGGCAACGGCACCGCCGCCACCGGCGGGGACGTCACGCACAGCGGCCTGGCCCAGGCCCCCTACATCCGCGAGTCGCGCCGCATCCGCGCCGAGTACACAGTCGTCGAGCAGGATCTCTCGCTGGAGATCCGGGGCGACAAGGGCGCGGTCAGCTACGTCGACTCGGTCGGTGTCGGCATGTACCGCATCGACCTGCACCCCTCCACCGGCGGCGACAACTACATCGACGTGGCCTCCTGCCCGTTCGAGATCCCGCTCGGCGCCCTGATCCCCCGGCGGGTGGAGAACCTGCTGCCCGCCGGCAAGAACATCGGCACCACGCACATCACCAACGGCTCCTACCGATTGCACCCCGTGGAGTGGAACGTCGGCGAGGTCGCCGGCCTGCTCGCGGACTTCTGCCTGGCCCGGCGGGTCACCCCCCGCGCGGTGCGCTACACCCCCGGCCTGCTGGCCGACTTCCAGAACCGCCTCGCCGACTCCGGCGTCGAGCTGCGCTGGCCCGACATCGCCGGCTACTGAGGAAGGACATATCTCGATGAGGACCCGGTTGACGGCCGTCGTCGCGCTCACCGCGCTGCTCGGCCTGACCGCCTGCGGCGGCGACGCCGCGGAATCCGACGGCCCGGTCACCCTGCGGATGACCGTCTGGTCGGCGAACGAGGCACATCTGAAGCTGTTCAACGACATCGCCGCCGAGTACACCGCGAACAAGCCGGAGGTCGCCGGGGTCACCTTCGACCCCATTCCGCTGGAGAACTACACCACCACGCTGACCACCCAGATCGCCGGCGGCAACCCGCCCGACCTGGCCTGGGTTATGGAGAACGCCGCGCCCGACTTCGTCAACTCGGGCGCGCTTGTCGCGCTGGACGACACCCTCAAGGGCGTCGACGGGTACGCCTTCGACGAGCTGGCCCCGGCCGCGACGAAGCTGTGGCAGGTCGACGGGAAGCTCTACGCGTACCCCTTCTCCACCTCGCCCTTCGGGGTGTTCGTCAACACCGACCTGCTCACGGCGGCCGGCGCGGAGGCCCCCGCCGAGTTGATCACCGCCGGGCGGTGGAACTGGCAGAACGCGCTGGCCGCCGCGTCGACGGTGCAGGCCAAGACCGGCAAGGCCGGCCTGGTGGTACGCGACTTCGACTACAAGAGCTGGGACTTCCTCTCCACGATGTGGACCGGCTGGGGTGCCCAGGCGTGGAGTGAGGACGGCCGGACCTGCGGCTTCAACTCCGCCGAGATGGTCGAGGCGATGACCGCCCTGCACAAGGGGATCTTCGTCGACAAGGCGCTGCCGGGGCCGGGCACCACCGCCGACTTCTTCGCCGGTGAGGCCGGCATGACCATCGCCCAGATCTCCCGTGCGTCGCTGCTGACCGACCAGAAGTTCGACTGGGACCTGGTGCCGCTGCCGGCCGGCCCGAAGGGCGAGTACGCGGTGATCGGCCAGGGCGGCATGGGCGTGCTGAAGAAGGGAAAGAATGCTGAGCTGGCGACCGACTTCCTGGCGTACCTGACCAACCCCGCCAACTCCGCGAAGCTGGCCCAGTTCTTCCCGCCGCCGCGTACCTCGCTGCTCACCGCCGAGACCCTCGCCAAGACCAACCCGCTGCTCAGCCCGGAGCAGTTGCAGCAGGTGGTGATCGACGGTATCGCCGAGGGTGTGGTGAAGCCCAGCCACACCGGTCAGGCCGAGCTCAACCAGGCGGTCCGCGCCGCGCTGGACCCGCTGTGGCAGCCGAACGCCGACGTTCGGGGCGTACTCGACGGTGTCTGCTCCGCGATCAACCCGCTGCTGGCGAAGTAGGCGACCGCCGATGTCGGTCCTGACCAGGGACACGGTGGGGCGGGCCGGTGACCGGCCCGCCCCCAGCGGGGCGGCCGCGCCGGGCCGGCGCGGCTGGTGGACGACCCGCCGCCGCGACCAGCTCGCCGGCCTGCTCTTCATCGCCCCGCAACTCGTCGGCTCGGTGCTCTTCGTGCTGGTCCCCCTCGGGCTGGTGGTCTGGTACAGCCTGCACGAGTGGAACGTGCTCGCCGACACCTTCGAGTTCGTCGGCGCGGACAACTACCGGGCCATGGCCGACGACCCGAACCTGCCCTCGGTGCTGCGGGTCACCGCGCTCTTCTCGGTCGGTCTGGTGGCTTTCAACCTCAGCCTCGCCCTGCTGCTGGCGGTGCTGCTCAACCAGCGGCTGCGCGGCACCGTGCTGTTCCGGACGCTGTTCTTCTCCCCGGTGGTCGTCTCGCTGGTCGCCTGGACCATCGTCTGGGGCTTCCTGCTCCAGGACAACGGCGGTGTGAACGGGATGCTCGGCGCCCTCGGCGTGGACGGGCCGAACTGGCTGCGCGGCGACACGACGGCGCTGCTGTCGGTGATCGTGGTGCAGGTGCTGAAGAACGTCGGCCTGAACATGGTGCTCTTCCTGGCCGCCCTCCAGGGCGTGCCGGCGGAACTCTACGAGGCGGCCCGGGTCGAGGGAGCCAACGTCTGGACCCGGTTCCGGCGGATCACCGTACCGCTGATCAGTCCCACCATCCTGCTCACCTCGATCATCACCGTGGTCGGCTCGTTGCAGGTCTTCGCCCAGATCGCCGTGCTCACCCAGGGCGGGCCGGGCACCTCGACCACGGTGCTCGTCTACTACCTGTACCAGCGGGCGTTCCAGTTCCACCAGTTCGGCTACGGCGCCACCCTGTCCGTGCTGCTCTTCCTGATCGTGCTGGTGCTCACCGTCGTGCAGTGGCGGATGCGCAGGAGGTGGGTCTTCCATGAACAGTAGGCTCTCGGCGCGGGCGAAGGTCGGGCTCTACGGCGCGCTCTGTTTGCTGGCGATCCCGTTCGTCTTCCCCACCTGGTGGATGGTCACCTCGTCGGTGAAGCCGGTAAGCGACATCTTCGCCTTCCCGCCGTCGCTGATCCCGACCGAGGCGAGCTTCTCGGCGTACCGGCGGGTCTTCGAGCTGCAACCCTTCGCGCAGCAGTACCTCAACAGCGCGTACATCGCGGCCGTGGTCACCGTCGGCACCCTGGCGGTCTCCGCGCTCGCCGGCTACGCCTTCGCCCGGATCCGGTTCCGGGGACAGCAGGTGCTCTTCGTGGTGGTGCTGGTCGGACTGCTCATCCCGAGCGAGGTGACGATCGTGCCGCTGTTCCGGATGTTCAACTCGTGGGGCATGGTGGACACCCACTGGCCGCTGATCCTGGTGCCGATCCTCGGCGCACCGAGCGTACTGGCCACCTTCATCATGCGGCAGTTCTTCATCGCGCTCCCCGGCGAGTTGGAGGAGGCGGCCCGGGTCGACGGGCTGGGCCGGTTCGCCACCTTCTGGCGGATCGCGTTGCCGCTGGCCCGGCCGGCGCTCGGCGCGGTGGCGATCTTCACCTTCCTGCACAGCTGGAACCTGTACCTGGAGCCGATCGTCTTCCTCTCCTCGCCGGAGAAGTTCACCCTGCCGCAGGCGTTGACCCTCTTCGTCGACGCGTACGGCGGGCCGATGTGGGACGTGCAGCTCTCGGCGGCCTCGATGACCGCCATCCCGGTGCTGGTGATCTTCGTGCTCGCCCAGCGGCAGTTCATCGAGGGGCTGGCGCACACCGGCCTGAAGGGCTGAGACCCGGCGGCGTTCCTACAGGTTCGCGCAGTACCCGACGCTGAACGTGCTGGCACCCGGTGCCAGCGTCTTGTTCCAGTCCACGCCCCTGATCCGGTAGCTACCGTCGTCGAGGCGTTCCCGCGTGAAGTTCCACGCGTCGTAGATGTCGCCCTCGATGTCGACGACGGCGCTCCACTCGACGGGCTTGTCGCCGGTGTTGGTGGCGGTGATGGTCGAGCAGTACCCGCCGCCGCTGTCGGAGTTCCACCGGGCGACGCGGGTCTGGGTGACGGTCACGTTCGAGCCGGCGACCAGCCGGCCCACGCCCCAGCGGGCGGTGCTCTGGTAGCCGACGCCCTCCTGTTCGGCCCAGTTGCGGATCGAGCTGCGGGCGCCGTTCGACGCGTCGTTGACCTGGAAGTCCAGGCCGTGGAAGGTGTCCAGGCCACCGTATTCGAGCAGGCTGATCGCCG
The DNA here is from genome assembly GCF_059553435.1 of Micromonospora sp. PRAS1. Classification (NCBI taxonomy): domain Bacteria; kingdom Bacillati; phylum Actinomycetota; class Actinomycetes; order Micromonosporales; family Micromonosporaceae; genus Micromonospora; species Micromonospora sp. PRAS1. The sequence goes on along the minus strand of NZ_JCANNB010000011.1, from coordinate 157,141 downwards.
CCTCGACGACGTAGCCCGTCGCGGTGCGTACGGCCGCGCTGGTCAGCCGGCCCGCCTGGAACGCCTCGTCGCCGGTGCCGAAGGAGACCATGTTGTCGGCGTTGATCCGGATCTGCGTGTCGTCGTAGCGGTAGCTGCCGTTCTTGACGTTGCCCGCGTCGACGTAGATCTCGACCGAATCCTGGGTCCACGGGTCGGAACCGGAGACGTCCACCACCGGGTCGGTCACCTCGGCCAGCACGTAGAGCGTCTGACCCCGCCAGAGGGTACGCACCTGCGCGGTCGCCCCGTCGGTGCCGGAGACCTGCTTGCCCGTGGTCACCGCGCCCGCCTGGGCCCAGACCGGATCCACCGTGCCGTCGATGACCGGCGCGGTCGCGGCCTGCCGCACCTCCAGGTACGACAGCTCCTCCACCAGGGTCAGCGTGCCCACCGCGCCCGGGGTGTTCCAGCCGACAGTGGTGTCGTTGTCGCGGACCTGGACGTCAAACGTGAGCGTGTCGCCCTGGGCCGCGCCGGCCAGCGGCAGGTGGGCGACCAGGTGATAGCCGCCGTCCCGCTCGGCCGCCACCGCCGGCACATCGCCGTCGCCGTCGCGGGAGAGGTGGTACGTCTCGCCGCCCAGCACGAAGCTGACCCGGTCGTCGGCGGAGACCGTGCTGTCGTCGACCGTGACGTACGCGGTCAGCTGGCCCGGCGCCCAGCGCAACTGGAACCGCGCCCTCTCCTCCACCGGGAGCAGCGGCAGCTTGCGCCAGGTCAGGTCCGTCGGGGCGGCCGCGTTCAGCGGCACGTCACCGGCGAAGACGTTTGCGGTCCGCAGCCGGGCGGGCAGTTCGCCGTCCACCGCACCGTGGTAGGCGGGCTTGGCGCGCAGGTTGTCGTCGAAGAGCAGCGGAGCACCGTTGCCGGAGCGCCACGAGCGACCGTCGGTGAGACCCCAGACCGTGACGGCGAAGAGGTCGTCGGCGTACGACCGGAAGATCCGGAACGCATCCCGGTAGTAGTAGCCCTGGTCGATCAGCTTCGCCTGGGTGACCGGGGTGCCGGTGGTGACGTCGAGCTCGGTGACCGCCTGGGTCACCGGCAGGTCCGCGAACGCCTCCAGCGCGTCCTGGAGGGCGCTGACCGGCGTGGCCAGCGAGACGTGGAACTGGTGACCAACCCCGTCGACCGGCACGCCCCGGGCCAGCAGCCGCTGCACAAGCGCCAGGTAGCGGGCCTGCTTGCCGCTCTGCTCGGTGTTGTAGTCGTTTATGAACAGGGCGACCGGACGATCGTTGCCCTCGACCGCGTGCACCTCGTTGAACGCCTCGTCGGCGTAGGCGAACGTCAGGTCGATGAAGCTCTCGCCGAGGATCCGGTACCACTCGCTGCGACGCAGGCCGTCGGCGTACTCGCCGCTGTCGCTCACCACCTCGTTTATGGCGTCGAACGCGTACAGCGGGTTGCTGGGGGAGCCGAACTTCCCGTACCGCTCGGCCAGCGATGAGGCGACGGCGAAGATGTGCGTACGCAGCCGCTCGCGCAGCAGTTGCTGGTGGGCCGCCGACGTGGTCAGCGGCTGCCCGGCGGCGTCGGTGAAGAACCAGTCCGGGGTCTGGCTGTGCCAGGTCAGCACGTGGCCGTAGACCCCCAGGTCGTTGTCGCGGGCGAAGTCCATCATGGCCAGCGCCTGGTCGTGCGGGCGGAAGTCGCCCTCGGCGTCGTACCACGCCTCGGGCTTCATGTGGTTCTCCGGCGTGATCTGGTTGAAGTGTCGGGTCAGCAACTCGGCGGCCCCGCCGACCGTCTCCCGGCTGTCGATCGCCACGCCGACCGGGAAGTCGGTGGTCTCGTGCAGGCCGGCGAGGTCCTCGATGACCGGCGGCTCGGGCACCCGTACGACGATGTCGTCGACGAGGAAGTCGCTTGTGTTGCCGGTCACGTCCGCGCCCTGCCAGCGGGTCTCGAAGTAGAGCAGCGCGCTCTCCGCGGCGGGCATGGCGAAGCGGGCGCTCACCTCGGTCCACCCGGAGTTGGTGATCGTCTCGAACTGGGCGAGGGTGCTGAACGCCTGGCTGCCGCCGCTGGTGCTGGCCAGGCTGAGCCAGATCTGGTCGGCCGGCTGCCCCTCGGCGAACCGCAGCCAGGCACTGAACTCGTAGGTCACGCCCGCCTCGAACAGCCCGGACACGTCGCGGCCGACGCCGGCACCCTGGTTGACCCGGTCGGTGACCAGCGCCGCGGCGGCACCGCCGTGCGCGACGTCGGTCAGGGCCACGCTCGGCGCACCCGGGCCGCTGTCGCGCGGGCCCCAGCCGTCCAGTCCGTCCTCGAAGTCGGTGTCGATGACGACGGTGCCCGGCGCTGGCCCGCTCCCGCCGCCGTCCGGCGCGGTGATCAGGACGTCGTCGAGGAGGAACGGGGAGTCGCCCTCCGCCTCGACGTAGAGGGTGGCGGCGCTGAGCCCGCTGGGCAGCGTGTAGTCGCCGCCGATCCGCACCCAGCCGTCGGCCGTGGTGGGGACGTTGTCGCCGATCCAGGTGTAGGTGTTGTCGCCGCCGCCGGCCGGGGTCGCCTCGACGGTGAAGTGCACGCTGGCGGTGCCCTCGGTGCCGGCCGGCAGCTTCACCCAGGCGCTGACCGTGTACCGGACGCCGGGTTCGAAGAGGGCGGTCGCGCTCGTCGCCGGGCCCTGCCAGTTGGCGGTACGGCCGGTGACCGAGAGGCTGCCGTCGCTCTCGCGGCCCTCCTCGGCGATGGCCAGGGTGACGTCACCGCGCGGCCCCCACGGCGCGTACGAGCCGGACTCGAAGTCGTTGGCGAGGACGACCTCCGCGGCGGCGGCCGTGGCGGGTGCGACGGCGACGGCCGGGGTGGGTGCGACGGCGACGGCCGGGGTGGGTGCGACGGCCACGGTCGCGCCGAGCGCGGCCGAACAGAGGACGGCGAAAGTTCGCGATCGGTGTCGTGATCGACGGGACAGGTTCCAGAGGCGCATCAGTGGTCCCTTTATGCAAATTGGACGGTGATGGGGGTGTGCCTGGCAGGTCCTTCCTGGTCGGATCCAAGCGCGTGCATGCTATGTCGGCCTGATCGCCGAGGCCAGAACTTCCGGAAGTTTTCGGAAAACAGCGCACCGAGTGTGGCCGCTCGGTGCGGCTGATCGTGCCGTGACGGCGGTTGACAATCTCGACCGGCAGCGGCCACCACCGACCCCGAGCAGGTCCGCCGCTTCGAGACCGAGTAAGCCAAGGACGCCCCGGCTGGCCCCGTCCGCTACCCCGTCGCCCTCGGCCGTCCCGTCGAAGCGTCCTACCCCGCTGCGGCGAGCACCGGTACGACGGCCCGAGCCGGCGGCCCGGAAGCGTACGGCCATTCGACGACAGCGGCTTACTGCGGTCATCTCAACCCCGATGAAATTCAAAGATTCGCGTTGACGGGCATAAAATCGATAGTTAGGTTTGATCGCGCCATGACGTTCCGAGAATGCGGGGGCTCGAATGCTGTTCAGGCGACTCTGGGGATCTCGCGCCCGTGCTGCGCGCCGGGTACTGGTTGCGATGGCCGGATCGTTGGTGCTCCTGGCTGCTGGGTCAACGCTGCCTGCGTCGGCGGCTGGCGGGCAGCCGACGGGTGCGAAGGTGCTCCGCCAGCCGACGATCAGCTTCCCGAATGGAGACAGCGTCGCCGAGGGTGGCCAGATCACCATCAGGTTCGATGCGAGTGGCGATAAAACGGTGAGCGCGTTTCGGTACAGCGTCGACGGCACCCACCTGGACAGCGAGGTCCCGGCGGCGCCGGACCGTACAGCTACCGTGACGGTCGATGTCGGCAACGGCGGCGGTGAGCATCCGGTGTACGCCGTCGCGGTCGATCGCCGCGGCCGGACGAGTCCCATGACCCAGGCAAGCTTCACGGTGTCGGTGGTCTGGGATCTCAAAGGGCGAGCCCTCGATGCGATCACCTGGTTGCCGGTAGAAGGAGCAACGATCCGCCTGGAGCCGGCTGGGGTCGAGGTTGTCACTGGTCCCGACGGGAGCTTCCAATTCGATGTCAACCCTGGCTTCTATACCCTCACCGGCACCTATGCTGGACCGCCCAACCTCTACGGCAGCCAGGAGTTGCTGCTTGATGGTCAGGGTCTGTCGTTTGAACTGATTCTGTTCCCAGACATGGGGAATTGATGCACGGCGTTCGCACGATGAATTGAATCTGGCGTACGATAATGTCCGCGCCTGACTGGTCTGAGGCTGGGCGCCTCGCCGAGGAACAGGGCGACTGGGATCGAGCGATCGCGGTGGTCGGTGCCGTTGCGGAATGCTACAGCTCCGACTGGGAGCGCCACAATGCACACCTGTGGCACCTGGATCTGCTTGCTCGCGCTGGCCGCAGTGTCGAGCTAGAGGGTCTCGGCCAACGTGATGTGCATGCGCGTAGGCGGCTGAACCGGATGCTCTACGAGGAAGGTCGGTTAGAGGATCTTCGGCGGCGAGCGCGATCCGGAGATGGCGGAGCGCGGTACCTCCTCGGACGCTTGGTCAGAGATCAGGGCGGTTCGGGTGCCGAGTAGGTAGGCGGCGTCGGGGTAACCGGCGCTGGTCACGCTCGTTGCAGCCTGGCCTACCAGATGTCGAAGTTTCGCTTCGACCGCTGACCGCTCGATTGATGATCAAGCTTGTGCGGCTGCCGTGAGTGCGGATAGGTGTACCGTCCGAAGTGGCAGCCTGCCGGGGATGGTCGGCAGGGGTTCTCATTTGATCTGGGAGTGCCGCTGATGCCTCGTCGGCCTATACCTGCTGATCCGTCGATTGGTGATCGTATTCGTGCTCGGCGGGAGTTGCGCGGTTGGAGTGTGCGGTACGCGGCCAGTCGGGCGGGAATCTCCCATACGTCGTGGTCGCGGATCGAGCGTGGTCAGCAGCGTACGGACCGGTACATGGTGGTGGATCTGGCGGCGGCTCTTGAGTGTTCGGTGGTGGATCTGACCGGGCAGGCGTACACGCCGGCTGATCGGCAGCTCGATGCGGCTCGTATCGATGCGGAGCGGGTGTGGCGGGTCATGATGGATACGCCGATGACGAAGCGTTCCGATGCGGCGGCGACTGCGGAGCAGGTGCGTCGCGAGGCAGCGCTCGTGCGTGACCTGTACGGGCGGTGCGATTACGCGGGTGCTCTGCGGCGGCTCGTTGCTCTGGTGCCGGCGATGCACAGTCTGGCTGATCGGCGGGTGGCGCTGGCGGAGATGGTGCCGGTGTATGGCGTGGCGATGGGGTCGTTGCTCAATGTGAGTTTTCCGGCGCATGCGTGGCTGGCTGCGGAGCGGTGCGCCGAGACGGCCGGGTTGCTGGATGATCCGGTGGCGGTCGGGGTTGCGGCGGCGAATCGGGCGCGGGTGGCGGCCTATTCGGGGGCGTACGGTCCGGCGCGGGCGCTGTGTGACGTCGCGGCTGCGGATCTTGCGGGTAGCGGGGCGGATGGGGCGTTGGATGTGCTGGGGTTCCTGCACCTGGCGCGGGCGCTTCACCTCGGCGGGCTGCGTGACGAGGCCGGTGCGGAGGAGCATCTTGCGGAGGCTGGGCGGATTGCGGCACACACCGGGGAGACCGATAGTTGGGATCTCGCCTGGGGGCCACGGAACGTGGCGCTGTGGCTGATGGCGTTCCTGCTCGACACGGGCCGTCCGGAGGCAGCCATGAAGGCGGCGGCGGGTGTGGAGTTGGCGGGCCTGCCGGCGGTGCGGCAGGTGTACTTCTGGCTCGACATGGGCCGGGCCGCCGAGGCGGTCGGCCGGGACCGTGATGCCGTACGGATGCTGCTCGCTGCGGAGCGGGTTGGTCCGCAGCATGCCCGTTCGTCGGTGTCGGCGCGGGAGACGGCCCGGTCGTTGCTGCGCAAGGGGGCGATGTCGCCGGAGTTGCGCGGGCTGTGCGAGCGGATGGGCCTGACCGCGCAGTAGTGGTGCGTAAGCGTTCCAGCCAGCAGTTGTGCGTTCCGTAGCGTCGCGATTACAGCGCGGCCGCATGTCTCTTTCATGATCTGTTGCGGTCGCGCTCGTTGGCTGGCGCGACGGTGGCGACATCTCCCGAGAACACCGCCGTGCCCTCTTCGAAAGGGGTCATACGTGGGCGGTGCGGAGCGCGATCAAGGGCAGAGTCGGGGCGAGCAGATTCAGGCGGCGGAGCGGGAGGCTGCGAGGCAGCGGATTCTTGCTCAGGCTGAGGCGGAGCGGATACCGGTCGAGGAGACGACTCGGGCGGTGTCGGATCGGCCGCTGCCTCGTCGTGAGCGGTGACCGGGTGCCGATCGGTCGGCGGGTGGCGTATCTGCGGGCGCGGCGGCGGTTGTCGCAGCAGACGCTTGCCGACCGGTTGGGTAAGTCGAAGAGTTGGGTGGACAAGGTCGAGCGTGGCGTCCGCCGCCTGGAGCGGGTGCCGACCATCCGGGAAATCGCCGCCGTGCTGCGGGTCGACGCGGCGACGCTGCTCGGTCGGGACGCCCAGCCTGCTGGTGTGGTCGAGCGGGACGAGGACGTGGCACGGATCCGGGCGGCCTTGTCGGCGTACGACATCGGGCGTGACCGACCGGCGTCGGTGTTGCCGGTCGACCGGGTTGCCCGGCACGTCGGGTACGCCTGGACTGTCTTCCAGCACGCCCGCTATCCACAGGTGGTCGAGCTGCTGCCGAGCCTGCTGGGCGATGTGCAGCGCACCTGTGCCCGGGACCCGGCGGCGGGCCGGGCGGTGGTGGTGGTGGTGGTGGCGTACCGGTTGACGGCGGCGCTGCTGGTGAAGCTGGACGAGACCGATCTGGCCTGGCTGGCAGCGGATCGGGCGATGGCTGCCGCCGCCGGTGACCCGGTGTTGGTGGCGGGTGCGGCGGTGCAGCTTGGCCAGGTGTTGCGGTCCCCGGCGCAGGCGCGGTCGGTGCTGCTGGCGGCGGCGTACCGGATTGCTCTGTCGGATCTTGATGCCGGTACGGCGGGGGAGTTGTCGTTATGCGGTGCGTTGTTGGTGCAGGCCGGGTTGGTGTCGGCCCGGTGTGGTGACGAGCGCGTGGCCGGTGACCTGTTGGACGAGGCGGCCGAGCTGGCGGCTCGGGTGGACGACGGGGTCGACCTACATCGGACGGCGTTCGGGCCGACGGTGGTGGAGTTGGCCCGGGTGGCTGCCGCCGTGGAATTGGGCGACGGGTCGACGGCGGTCGCGCGGCACAGACAGGCGATCCGCCGGAACGTTTCCGGTGCCCTGGAGCCCGAAACTGGTGCTCTGACCCGCGGCCAGTCCTCCGTTGTACTGCTCGTTCATGACAGTGACGGTGCCGCTCCTGCCGTTGGCGACGCCGTTCCAGACGTTGCTGACCGATACGCCGCTCGGCAGGTTGAGGGTGACTCGCCACCCGCGGTCCAGGGCCGTGACACCTGGCGCGAGCCCACGCCGCTACCCATCGAGGCAAACCTCATCGGGCAGTCGGTGGCCAGCTGACCACGCCGGGGAGGACGTATCGGGCAATGCGGGAGGCAGCTCCGGCTCGATCGGATGGTGCAGCAGGTGCAGGGGCGCGGCGTCGATCCCGGCCCCGGCCAGCGCCCGGGCGTACGCCGTCGCGGTCGAGTCGTCCGGCAGGCCGTGCACCAGCGGCAGATCCGGCCTGGCCGCCCAGAGCAGCGACTCCAGCCGGCAGGAGGCGATCGTGCCGGGCAGCCCGAGCAGGTTGCCGTCCACCGGCACCGGTGGCAGGTCCACCGGGATGTCGCGGGTCGTCTCGCCGACGTGCAGCAGCCCGCCGCCGACCACCAGGATGTCGCGGTCGCGCCGCATCCGGGCCAGGGCCCGTCCGGCGTCCAACGCGGGTGGGAACGAGTCGTCCACGACGATGGTGCCGGGTGCCAGCCGGTCGACGTCGATCGGCTCGGTGGCCGCGCTGGTCGCCGCGATGATCATCTCGACGGTGTAGCCGGCCGGGGCGATTTTCGGCGTCGAGGGGCAGATCTCGATGGTGCCGGCGAAGCCGTCGGCCCGCAGCCGTTCGGCGTGCTGGGCCAACCTCGGCGCGGCGGCCGGGATGTCGCAGAGCACCAGCCGCGCGGGTGGCTGCTCCGCTGCGGCCAACAGCAGCCGCAGCGCGGAGAATCCGATCGAGCCGAGACCCACCACGGCGAGGCTTCGGCCGGCGAGGCTCCGTCCGGCGGCGGCCAGCGCGGCCTGCACCGTGCGGACGACGGAGACGACGGTGACCGCGTGGCCGGTGGTCACTGCGACCCCGCTGCGGGTACGCCGCAGCACGCCGAGGCCGTAACCCGTGCGGGCCGGAATCATGCCGGCCAGCGACACGCAGCGGGCACCGAGGCCGGCGGCCAGGTCGACCGCCTCGGCTGCCTCGGCGGCGAGGGTGTCCCCGGCGGCGGTCAGCTCGTCGGCGAACCGGGGCAGGCAGACGAAGCCGGAGACGCCGAGTGCGGTGTTCAGCTCCTCCAACAGACGCGGGCGGCTGCCGGGAAAGAGCAGCTCACGTAGCTGTTCCCGGGGCAGGCTGCCGGTGGGCAGCCCGGCGATCGCGGCCAGCTGCGCCGGGGCCGGCAGATAGCCGACGATGGCCGCGGCCAACCTGGTCCGACGCCCACCACTCACCGTCGCCGCCGGTACGGCCCCGCCCGCCGTACCCGTGGTGCTGGTGTCGGCTGCGGCGGTCAGGTCGGCGCGGAGCCAGTCGGCGAGCCGGCGCAGCTCGGCCGGGGTCACTGCGGCGGAGGCACCACGCAGGGTGATCCGGAGCCCGTCCGGCTCGGGGCGCGCGGTCAGGAACAGGTCCGTTCCGAGCCGCGGTGGCGCCAGCTCGCTCTCGGCGTCCCAGTCGAGGCTGAGCCGATCGGCATCGGTCGCGCTGGAGGAGGGCTCGCCGAGTGCCGCTGGCGACGGCGCGTCGGCCACCTCGGGCGGTGGCGTACCCGCCGTTGCGGCCGGCGGCGCGCTGAGGGCGGCGAAGTCCAGGAAGCTGAAGAAGAACTGGGCGCCGACGGGAGTGCCTCCCGGGCCGGCGGGCACGGCCGCCGCGATCGACGGCGGGTCGTCGTACCGGCGGGCGGCGGACACCTCGGCCGCGACGCGAGCGAGTTGTTCGGCGAAGCCGGCCGAGCCGCCCAGCCGCAGCGGCAGCATCGCCGCGCATGGGCCGAAGATCCGGTGCAGATCCGGCAGCGGATGGTCCCGACCGGTCAGCGCCAGGCCGAAGACCAGGTCGTCCTGCCCGGTGAACCGGACCACCGCCCGGTGGTACGCGGTAAGCACCGGCGCGTAGAGGGTGGTCGCCGCCTCGGCGGCCAGCCGGCGCAGTCCGGCGACCACCGCCTCGTCCAGGGTGAAGCCGCAGACCAGCTCGGACGTATCGGGTGCGGTGGCGCCGGCGGAGAACACCGGTGGCCGGTACGGGGTGGCGAAGCGTCCGCTCCACCAGGCGTGGGCGTTCGGCTCGGGCGGTCCGGCGGCGCGGCCGGCCAGCAGCTCGACGTACTCGCGGAAGTGGGTGCGTAGCGGCGGCAGGCTCACGGGAAGGCCCGCCACCAGCCGGTGGTAGACCGTCAGCAGTTCCTGGCCGAGCAGGGCGGCGCTGTAGCCGTCGCCGATCAGGTGGTGGGCGTGCACCAGCAGGATGTGGTCGTCGGCGGCGAGCGCCAACAGCCGCAGCCGCAGCAGCGGCCAGGCCCACGGCTCGAAGGCCCGGCGGCGTTCCTCGGCGACCAGGTCGGCCACCTCGGCGGGGTCGGCGACCGCCCGGTAGCCGACCGGCAGCCTCAGCGAGGCGGGTAGTTCCTGCTGGACCGGGGGACGGGCCCCGGCGGGGAGGACGGTACGCAGCATCGGGTGCCGGGCCACCAGCAGGTCGACGGCGCGCTGGAAGACCTCGCGACGCAGCCGGCCGCGCAGCCGCAGCCGGGCCAGCCAGGCGGTGCCGTCGCCCGGTGCGACGGCGTCGGCGAGCAGGAAACCGCGCTGGGTGGCCGTCACCGGGTAGGGCTCACCCGGACCGCCGCCGCCCATTCCCGGGCCGGCGACCTGGCCCGTGGTGCCGGTGATGCGGTCCTCGGTACCGGCGGTGCGGTCAGAGCTGCCGGTGGAGTGGTCCGTGGCTGCGGCGGCGTCGATCTCGGCGGCGAGTGCCCGCAGGGTCCGGTGCTGGTAGACGACGGTCGGGCTCGGGATGGCCGGGAACTGGTCCTGTGCGCGGGCGAACACCTCCAGCACCAGAATGGAGTCGCCGCCGAGGGCGAAGAAGTCGTCGTCGGGGGCGACCGTCGGCAGGTCGAGCAGGCCGGCCCAGATCCGGGCCAGCCTCGTCTCGGTCTCGGTGTACCCGCCGGCATCGGTGGCCGGGCCGGCGGGTGCCGGGAGACGATCCTCGCCGGCGGGAGCCGGACGTCGCGTCGGGCCGGCGGGTGCGGCAAGTCGCTTCGGGTCGGCGGCCGAGGTGAAGCCGCCGAGTGCGCGGAGTCGGTCCCGGTCGACCTTGCCGGTGGGGGTCACCGGGAGGCTTTCCAACAGGTGGATCCGGGCCGGGACCAGCTGCGCGGGCAGCCGGTCGGCGAGGAACTCCCGCAGCCGTGGCGCGGTCGGTGCGGTTTCCGGCACGGGCGCGACGAAGGCGTGCAGTCGTGGGTACGGCTCGGCCTGGTGCAGCACCGCCACGGCAGCCACCTCGGGATGGGTACGCAGCACCGCCTCGATCTCGCCCGGTTCCAGCCGATAGCCGTGGATCTTCACCTGGTCGTCGAGGCGGCCGAGGAACTCCAGGCAACCGTCCGGGTCGACCCGGCCCCGGTCACCGCTGCGGTAGTACCGCTCGCCGTCGTGCCTGACGAAGGCGGCGGCGGTCAGCTCGGGCTCACCCAGGTAACCGGGGGTGAGACCCACGCCGCCGATAAGCACTTCACCGGCCACGCCGGGCGGGCGGGGCTGGCCGTCGGGGTCGACCACGCGTATCCGCGCCCCGCCGACCGGGCGGCCGATCGGCAACCGGCGTACCGCGTCGTCGGGGCGTTTGTCGATCAGGTGCCAGCTGGCGTTGATCGTCGCCTCGGTCGGACCGTACAGGTTGGTGATCCGGCAGCCGTCGCCGAACAGGTCGAACCAGCGCCGCACCGGCACCGGCGACAACTCTTCCCCGCCGACGTGCACCCAGCGCAGGGCGCTGAGATCCGGCCGTACGCCGTCGCGTACCGCCCGTTCCTCGGCGGCCCGCAGGATCCGCTCCCACAGGGTGGGCACCGAACTCCACACGGTGAGCCGGTCCCGTTCGATCCGGGTCAGCAACGCCTGCGGGTCGCGCAGCACCGAGCGGGGAAAGGTGACAACGGTGGCACCGACCAGCAGCGGCGCCAGGATCTGCCGGACCGAGGCGTCGAAGCAGATCGACGAGGTCTGGGCCAGCCGGTCGCCGGGCCGGTAGCCGAACGTGTCGATCGCCCAGTCGAGATAGTTGACCATCGACCGATGGCTGATCGGAACTCCCTTCGGCCGTCCCGTCGACCCGGACGTGAAGATGACGTACGCGGTGTCGTCCGGCGCGGCGACGATCGCCGGCACCTCGGCGGGCACCTCCTCCGCCGGCACCCCGGCGGGCACCTGCTCCGCCGGCACTTTGGCGGGCACCTGCTCCGCCGGCACTTTGGCGGGCACCTCCTCCGCCGGCACCGCGGCCGGCAGGCCGTCGGCGTCCGGGCCGAACCGGATCGGCCGGGTCGGCCCGGCGAGCCGGGCCACTGCTGCCGCGCAGTCCTCGTCGTGCAGCACCACCTCGACCTCGGCCCGGCGCAGCTGCTCGTCGAGGCGGGCCGGGGGATGGTCGGCGTCCAACGGCACCCAGGCGGCACCGGCCCGCAGGATCCCGACCACCGCGACGACCGACGCCGGACCGGGCGCGGTGAGCATCCCGACATGCTGGCCGGGGCGTACGCCGTGGGCGGTGAGCAGCGCCGCCACCCGATCGGCGGCCCGATCCAGGTCCCGGTAGGTAGTCGTCCGCTCGCCGTCGGTCACCGCCACCGCGTCCGGGGTACGCCGGCAGACCGCCCGGATCCGTGCGCTGACATGCCCCGCGTCGGCCAGCGGCCTGAGCGGTTCGAGCTGTCCCGGACGCTCGGCGGCACCGTTCGCCCGCGGACGCCCAATGGTGTCGGATGCGGACAGCCCGTCGGCGGCGAGCTCGACCAGTTCCCGGTGGTGCTCGGCGGCGAGCCGGGCCACCGTCTCGCGCCGGAACAGTCGCAGCGGGAAGTTCCAGGACATCCGCAGCGTCGGGCCGGACTCCCACCAGAGCAGGCTGAGCTGGGTGGCCGCCGAACCCGAGCCGGCCGCCGTCGGGACGACCGTCACCGGGGCGTCCGGGTCCGCGGTGACCGGGAAGCGGGCGAAGCTGAACCCGGCCGGGCTGGCGGTGCGCGGTCCGTCGCCGCTCGGGCGCAGCAGCCGCGCCAGGTCGAGGCTGGACACCGAACCGTGCCGCTGCGCGGTGGTCCAGGACTGCCGGAGCCGGTCGGCCAGGCGCGCGACCGGCTCGGCCGGATCGACCTCGACCAGCAACGGCAGAGTGTCGGCGAAGGGCCCGACGAGCCGCTCGATGCCGGGCAGCCGGGCGTCGCGGCCGGCCCGCGCCACGCTTACCGGCACCCGCCGTTGCCCGCTCCACCGCGCCAGGCACCGCAGGTAGCCGGCGAGGAGCAGGTGGAACAGCGAAACGCCGGCCTCGGCGGCCCGCTGGCGCAACCGGGCGACCAACTCGCCGTCCAACTCGTCCAGGTGCCGCAGGTACGGCGGCGCGGGCAGACCCGCCGGGTCACCGTCGTACGGCAGCCGCAGCCGCCACCCGGGATCGTCCAGCCGCTGCCGCCAGTACGCCAGGTCCGCCTCGGTGGGCTCGGCGGCACCGAGGGCGTACTCGGCGAAGCCGGGGGAGGCGGGCGGATGCGCGGGGGCACGCCCCAGCGCCAGCGCGGTGTAGTCCGCCCAGAGTTCCCCGCTTAGCTGGTTGAGGCTGACCCCGTCCCCGGCCGCGTGGTGCAGCACCAGGAGCAGGTGACCCCGCTCGGCGTCCTCCGGCGCGAGCACCGCACGCAGTGGCGGTTGCCGGGTCAGGTCCACCGGCGTGTTGCAGAGTCGTTCCTCCAACTCTGCGAGGGGGCCGGTGAGCGGCTGCACCTGGTACGGGATGTCGGCACCGGCGGCGGATGGCGGAAGGACCAGCTGACGCGGGGTGCGGGCACCGGTACCGGGCACGAACCGGACCCGCAGCATCGGATGGCGGCCGGCGAGACCGGCCAGGGCCCGGCCGAGCAGGTCGGCGTCGAGCGGCCCGGTGACGGTCTGCCGGACGAAGGCGTAGCTGGCAACGGTCGGGTGCAGCCGCTCGTTGACGTACCAGGCCCGCTGCACCGGGGTCAGCGGGAAGGGCTCCCCGTCGGCGATCGGCGTCGCCGCCTGCGATGACGCCGGCGGCGCGGCGGGCGGCCTCGGCACCGACGGCGCGGCGGGCGCAACCGGCGGCACCGACCCGTCGACCGGCGCTGCCCTGTCGACCGGCGACGGCGCGGTATCGGCCTGCGCCAGGTGGGCAGCGAGCGTGGCGACGGTGGTGTACTCGAAGAACAGGGTCACCGGCAACTGCCGGCCGAGTTCGTCCTCCAGCCGTTTGACCAGGTCCACCGCGGCCAGCGAGTCCAGCCCGAGGGAGAGGAACGAGACGTCGTCGGCGATCTGGTCGCTCGGCCGGTGCAGCGGCTCGGCGAGCAGCCGACGCAGCAACCCGGCCAGCTCCGCCGCTTCCGCCGTCTCCGTCCGACCCGTCTCCGTCCGACCCGTCTCCGTCCGACCCGTCTCCGTCCGACCCGTCTCCGTCCGACCCGTCTCCGTCCGACCCGGCACCGGATGCTCGGCGGCCGGGCCGGCGGTTACCACGGCGGCCGGAATGGCGGCCGAGCCGGCGGTGGCCGAGCCGGCGGTGGCCGAGCCGGCGGTGGTCGAGCCGGCCGTCGGCACGGTGATGGCCGGGATGACGCTCCGGGCGGTGCTCGCCGGGGCTGGCGTCAGCTCCGCGACGACCAGGTGGGCGGCGTCGACCTCCCGGGCGACCAGGAGGGCGCGCAGGGCGTCCCGGACGGTCAACCCACCGCGAGCGCCGCTGCGGGCCGCCATGCCGCGGTCGGTGATCGCCGCGAAGCCGATCGCCTGGACGGGGTGGCCGGCGGCCCGCTGCGCGGCGGCGAAGGCGTCGAGGAACGCGTTGCCGGCCGCGTAGTCGCCGATCGCACCGGCCAACCCGGGCAGCACCGCGCTGATCGACGAGAAGCCCACAAACGCAGCCCGGTCGTGGCCCCACCGACGTAGAGCCTGCGCCAGCAGGTGACTGCCGCGCACCTTGGGCGCCAGCACCGCCATGATGTCCGGAACCGACTTCACCGCCAGGGTGCCGATCCGCACCGTCCCGGCGGCGTGCCAGACGGTGTCCACCCGGGGCAGCCCGGCGAGCAGCGCGTCGACGTCGGCTGGCACCGTCACGTCACAACGCCGGTACGTCGCGTCGGCGCCCGCCTCGGTCAGCTCGGGCAGGAGGCCGTCCGGGGCCTGCTCCGACCGCCCGGCCAGCAGCAGGGTGGGTCGGCCCCGGCGGGCAAGGGTACGGGCCAACTCGGCACCGATCCCACCGCCCCCGCCCACGATCACGTGCACGCCGTCCGTGCTCGGTGCACCGGCACTGTCGGCGGGATCGGTCGCCGGGACCAGGTGCCGGGCGAGCCGGCGCCCGGCCCGCCAGGCGACCCCGGTCGCGGTGACGCCGTCGGCGCGACTGACACCATCCGCAGGATCGTCGCCACGCCGCAGGGCGGACAGCTCCCGGCACACCGACTCCACCCGGATCGCCGGGTCATCCAGATCGGACAGATCGATCACCCGGGTACGCAGGCCGGGGCGCTCGTCAGCGAGGGCCCAGCAGAGTCCGGTGAGCACCGCCTGCACCGACCGAGGCCGCTCCGCTGCCCCGGTGACCTGCACGTTCTCGGTGATCACCAGCAGCCGGCCGAGTTGCTCGTCCGGCTCGTCGAGCAGGGCTCGCAGGGCGCGTACCTGCCTGGTCACGGCGGCGTCGAGGGTCGCCACGTCGGGCGGGTCGACAGCCGGCCCGGCGAGCAGCACGGTCACCTCGGGCCGCGCGAGATCGTCGGCGGCCGCTGACGTGACGTGCCCGGCGTCGGGCTGACCGGAGGGCTGCACCGTGACGCCGCGTGCGGTGAGCGTGGCGGCGAGCCGGTCGGCCAGGTCACCGCCGACGCCGGGACCACGCAGCCGGACCCGGACCGGCAGCTCACCGGCGGGTACCGGCGCGTCCCGCCAGGCGACCCGGTGCAGCGGCACGGCGGCCAGAGGCGCCGGCGACGGCGGGTACGACCGCCGCTGGAACGGGTACGTCGGCACCGGCACCCGTCGCCGCCCGGCGTAGAGGGCGGCCCGATCCAGCGGTCCGCCGAGCGCCCACAACCGGCCCACCGCAGTCAGCAGCGCCCCGGGCGCGGCACCCGGTTCCGGGGCGAGCAACGGCAGCACGCGTACCCGATCGGGAGCCTCGCCATCGGGCCGGCCGCCGGTACCCAGGTCGAGGAGGACGTCGTACTCCTCGTCGGGCACCGACCGGGGCGGGGCAGGCAACCGCAGCTCGGTCGTCGCGGCGCGTCGGACCGCCTCGGCCGGGTCCAGTTCGCCGCGAACGGCGGCTGCGGCCAGCGCGCCGACGCCGGAGCCGAGCAGGGCGTCCGGCCGTACCCCCCAGGCGGCGAGTTGGCCGGCGAGGGCGACGCCGACGGCGACCGCCACCGCCGCCGCGACCTGCGGCTCGGCGGCCGAGCCGGTCAGGCACCAGGTCAGCAGCGGACGGTCCGCCACCGGCGCGGCGGCGACCTCGGCCAGTAGGTTGCGGAAGACCGGCAGCCGGTCGTGCAGGTCGCGGACGGCAGCCGCCGGCAGCGACGTGGCGTCGCCCGGGAAGACGAGCGCGGTCCGGGGTCGCCGGCCGACCGCTGCCTCGCCGAGGGTGTCGGCGGCGGCGTCGAGCCGGTCGGCGAGCTTCCCGTCGGCGACCACGGCCAGCCGGTGCGGGGCGTCGTCGCGGGCCGTACCCGCGCTGGCGCAGACGTCGGCCTCGGCGAGTTCCGGGTGGGCGCGCAGGTACGCGGCGAGGTCCCGGGCCGCCCGGCGCAACGCGGCGGGTGAGTACGCGCTGAGCGTGGCGAGCTGGCAACCGGAGCCGTTCAGTTCGGCGGTGACCCGCGTCGGGAGCCCCTCCGGTGCCTCGCGCAGCACCGCGTGCGCGTTAGTCCCGCCGAAGCCGAATCCGTTGATGCCGGCGAGCAGCGGGCCGGCGGCGCTCCACGGTCGCCCCTCGGTGACCACCGCGAAACCGGCGGCGGCGAGGTCGAAACGTCCGGCCGGCCGGGCGTGGTGCAGCGAGGGCGGCAAATACCGGTGTCGCAGCGCCAGCACCACCTTCACCAGCGCGGGCAGCCCGGCCGAGTTGAGCAGGTGGCCGAGGTTGGTCTTCACCGAGCCCAGCCCGCGCGGCATCCCGTCGGCGGGGGGCGGGTACGCCGCGGCCAGCGACCGGACCTCCACCGGGTCACCGAGTTCGGTGCCGGTGCCGTGGGCCTCCACGTACGACACCTGCGCCGGGTCCACCCCGGCGTCCCGGTACGCCCGCGCGATCACCTCCCACTGCCGGTGCGGGTTCGGCGCGAGCAGGCTCAACGAGCGTCCGTCGTTGCCGACGGCGGTCCCGGCGACGACGGCCAGCACCGGGTCACCGTCGGTGTACGCGTCGCCGACGCGGCGGAGCACAAGCGCGGCACCTCCCTCGCCGGGTACGAAACCGTCGGCGGCGGCGTCGAAGGCCCGGCAGCGCCCGGTGGGGGAGAGCGCATCGGCGGCGGCGAGCATCCGGTACCCGGTCTCGGTGAGGTTGAGATTCACCCCGCCGACCACCGCGACGTCACACTCCCCGGCGGCCAGGCTGCCGGCGGCCAGGTGCAGCGCGACAAGCGCCGACGAACAGGCGGTGTCCACCGCCACCGCCGGCCCGGTCAGGTCCAGCGCCTGCGCCAACCGGGCCGGGATCAGGTTCCGCAGGTTCCCGACCAGCGCCGCCGCCCCGTCGACTGCCGTCCCGCTGGCGGCCAGCAACTCGGGGTAGGTGCTCTCGCCGACGGCGGCGAAGACGCCGATCCGGTGGCCGTGCCGGCGGGGACCGGCGTATCCGGCGCGTTCCAGCGCCTCGTACCCGATCTCCAGGAAGAGTCGGGCGTGCGGGTCGGTGAGCCGGGCCTCCTGCTCGGTGAGCCCGAAGAACCCGGCGTCGAAGAGCATCGGGTCGGCCAGGAAGGAACCCCACTGTGGCCGGTCCTCCGGTGGGGTCCAGCGGTGGGCGGGAACCGGGTCGACGGCGTCGACGCCGTCGACCAGCCGTTGCCAGAACTCCTCCGGGGTGTCCGCGCCCGGGAACCGGCAGGCCATCCCGATCACCGCGACACCCGCGTGGTCACCCTCAGCGGCGTGTCGAGCCTCGTCCCGGCCCGCCTCGGCCTGCCGCGCACGCTCGTCGGCCGCGCTCCGGCCCGGCCGGGAGCCCGCCACCTCAGCCGGGTGGGCGACCTGCCCGGCGGCGAGCCGGTCGGCGAGCGTCGCGACGGTGGGGCAGTCCCGCAGGTCCGCCGGGTTCAACGGGATGCCCAGGGCGTCCTCCAGCCCGGCGAGCACCTCCATCGCCTTGAG
Source organism: Micromonospora sp. PRAS1 (assembly GCF_059553435.1). Classification (NCBI taxonomy): domain Bacteria; kingdom Bacillati; phylum Actinomycetota; class Actinomycetes; order Micromonosporales; family Micromonosporaceae; genus Micromonospora; species Micromonospora sp. PRAS1. Next base: position 139,355 of record NZ_JCANNB010000011.1, on the reverse strand, counting down.
CGAGGACCCGCCGATGGCCAGGAAGCGGTCGTCCGGGCCGATGGTGGCCGGCGGCCGGTCCAACACCCGGGCCCAGACCTCGCGGACCAGCCCTTCGAGTTGCCGCCGGGACCGCCTGGCACCGCCCGGCAGCCGAGCAACGCCGACCGGCGCGCGGTCGGTCGGCGGGCACCAGCGTCGCTCCCGGTCGGCGAAGTCGCCGGCCAGGTAGCGCTCGCGCATCCGGCGTCGGCGCAGCTTTCCGCTTGTGGTCCGGGCGAACGCGCCGGGGGGCAGCGGCAGCACCCGGACGTCGTCGTGGCCGCTGGCCTCGGCCACCCGCCCCCGGACCGCGGCGAGTACCCCGGCCGCGTCGGCCGGCGGGCGGGCCCACGGCACGAAGACCACGATCCGTTCACCACCGGCGTCCGGATCGGTTGCGCCCACCACCGCGGCCAGGTCGCCGGGCAGGCCGGGGGTGGCGACGGCCACGGTTTCCAGGTCCGCGGCGTGGAAGGTCCGGCCGTTCACGAAGACCACGTCCTTGGCCCGGCCGGTGACGCAGAGCCGCCCGTCGCGCAGGAAACCCAGGTCACCGGTACGCAGCCAGCCCGCCACGAAGGTGTCCCGGCTGGCCTGCGGCGCCCGGTGGTAGCCGCGCGCCACGTTCGGGCCGCGTACCTCGATCTGGCCGACCCGCAGCTCGGACAGGGGTCGGCCGTGGTCGTCGACGACGCGCAGCGCGCAGCCGGTCACCGGGTGGCCCAGGTCCATCAGCTCGACCGCGTGCCCGCCGGGCTCCGTCGACACCGCCCGGCCCCGGCTCAACTCGGCGCGGTCCAGCACCAGCGGGTCGGCCACCTCACCTTGCGGCGGAAAGGTCACCGCGAGGGTCGCCTCGGCGAGCCCGTACACCGGTCGCAGCGCGGCCGGGTCGAGCCCGGCCGGGCCGGTGTGGGCCAGGAAGGACCGCCACACCGCCGCCGAGATCGGCTCGGCCCCCACCACCACGCAGCGCACCGAACTCAGGTCGAGCCCGGCGAGGATCTCGGCCGGTACCCGGCGCACCGCCAGGGCCAGCGCGAAGTTCGCCGCCGACAGCAGGGTGGCCCGGTGCCGGTGGGCGATGGTGAACCAGAGGGCCGGACGCTTGGCGAACGTCAGCGGGCCGATGCGTACCTGCTTGAGACCGACCGCGAGCGGGGTCAGATGGGTGCCGATCAGTCCCATGTCGTGGAAGTACGGCATCCAGGTCACCAGGACGTCGTCCGGGCGGACGCCGCTGGCCACCCTGGCCTGCTCAAGGTTCGCCAACACGTTGTCGTGGGTCAACTCCACCCCACGGGGCGCGCCGGTGCTGCCCGAGGAGAACTGAAGGAAGGCGACGTCGTGCCCGGCCGGCGTCGGCAGCTCCGCCGGTGGGGTCCCTTCGCGCAGCGCGGCAAGCCGCAGCACCGGCGCGGGCAGTCCGTTCGCCACCGCAGCGGTGGCGTCGTCGGTCACCACCACCGCGTCGGGGAGCAGGTCACGCACGGCCCGGACCCGGTGCGGCTCGGGCGGCAACGGCACCGGCACCAGCCCGGCGGCGAGCGCACCCCAGAACATCGGCTGGAAGTCGTCCCCGGCGTCGGCGAGCAGCAGCGCGGGCGTGCCCGCTGCCACCCCGGCGGCCCGGTAGCCACCGGCCACCCGCAGCGACTCGTCGCGCAGCTGCTGGAAGGTCACCGTACGCTCGGTGCCGTCCTCCGCGACGTGCACGATGACCTGGTCAGGCGACCGGTCGGCGGCACCGAGGAGTACGTCGAGCAGACCCCGGCGGGCACCCGGCCCAGTCGCAATCGGCACGGCAGGATGCTAGTGGTCCACGATGTCCGATTGGTAACCGGCGGCGCGCCACAGCCGTCGGGCGAGCGTGCTCAGTCCCGCGTCGGGTCGGCGGCGGCCCGGCCGAGCCGGGCAAGCCTGTTCCGGGCGTCGTCGGCGGCCGGGTCACCCAGTTCGTCGTAGATCAGCGCCGCCAGGCGCCAGGCCGCCGTGGCCGCAGCGGGGTTGCCCATCGCGGCCCGGGTCTCGCCGAGCCGGACCAGGGTCTCCGCCTGGTGGTAGCGGTCGGCGGAGGCCCGGAACAGCTCGACGGAGCGCTCGTAGCAGGAGACGGCCCGGTCGTGCTCGCCCAGCCCGTGGTACGCGAAACCGAGACTGTCAAGCGTCGCCGCCTGGCCGTTGTGGTCGTCGATCAGCTGCTGCTGGGTCAGCGCCGCCGTGCAGTCGGCGATGGCCTGCCGGTGGTCGCCCTGGACGGCGTGGATGAAGCCGATCGCGTTCAACGTCCGGCCCTCGCCCGCCCGGTTGCCGGCCAGCCGGTACAGCCGCAGCGCCTCCCGGGCGTGCGTCAACGCCTCCTCGCGCCGGCCCAGGACGAAACAGTGCTCGGTGTAGTTGTGCAGGGTCTGCGCCAGCCCGGCCGGGTCGTCGAGGTGTTCGTACAGTTTGATCGCCCGCTGGAGGCGTTCACCGGCGGTGTCGTACTCGCCGAGCCGGTAGGCGGCCCGGCCGAGCAGCCGGTTGGCCGTGGCCTGGGCCGCCAGGTCACCGAGACGTTCCGCCGATTCGAGCGCGGCCTGCTGCGCCACGAGCTGGTCCTGCCAGAGCCCACGGGGTGCGAGGAACGTGGTCAACGCCCAGGCGAGCTGCCAGGCGTACGCGTCGAAGCCGGTCGTGGTGGCCTGCCGGATCACCCGCAGCAGCACGAGGCGTTCCGTCGCGAACCAGGCCAGCGCGGCATCCTGGTCGGCCATCGGCACGTGCACGTTGTCGGCGAGGGCCGGCAGCACGGTGACCGGTGACCACTGGGGCTGGACCAGCCGGCCGGCCGGGTACGCGCTGTGCAGGTAGTGGTCGTAGAGGCGGTGGAGGGCTTCGTGTCGCTCGTCGGTGCGCCCGGCCCCCTGCGCCAGTTCGGCGGCGTAGGAACGCAGCAGGTCGTGCAGGGCGTACCGGTCGGGCTGATGCTCGGTCAGCAGGTGCGACCGGGTCAGCTCGTTGAGCACCGGGGTGAGCGCGGCCCGTGGCCAGCCGAGCAGCGCAGCGGCGGCGGACCCGCTCAGCTCCGGCCCCGGGTGCAGGCCGAGCAGGCGGAACAGGCGCGCCGCGTCCGGGCTCAGCGCCGCGTACGACCAGGAGAAGACCCGCCGCACGTCGCCGTCGGCCAGGACCTCCAGCCGGGTCTCCGGCGTACGCAGCTCGGCGGCGATCGCATCGAGCGGGAAGCGGGGTCTGGTGGCCACCCGCGCCGCCATGATCGACAGGGCGAGCGGCAGGCGACCGGCTGCCTCGATCATCTCGGTCGCGGCGGCCGGCTCGGCGTCGAGCCGGTCGCCGCCGATCCGGCCGCGCAGCAGGTGCGTCGACTCGGCGTCGGTAAGCACGTCGAGGGCGAGCAGCCGCGCCCCCTCGGCGGCGACCAGGCCGCTGAGCTGATCCCGGCTGGTCACCACGACGACGCACCGGCCGGCGCCCGGCAACAGCGGTCGTACCTGGCCGGCGTCGCGGGCGTTGTCGAGCACGATGAGCATCTCGCGGTTCGCCAGCAGGCTCCGGTAGAGACCCGTCCGGGCGTCCGTGCTGCTCGGCATCCGGGCCAGCGGCACGTCCAGTGCCTCGAGGAAGCCGAGCAGGGCGTCGGCCGGCGAGACGGCCTCGCCGTCGTCGTACCCGCGCAGGTTGACGTAGAGCTGACCATCCGGGAAGCGGTCCGCCACCCGGTGCGCCCAGTGCAGCGCCAGCGCGGTCTTGCCGATGCCGGCCATCCCGCAGATCGCGGTGATGACCACCTTGGGCGGCCCGTTCCGCACCGCTTCGACCGCCGCGTCGAGGCGGGCGAGCTGCGCCTGCCGGCCGACGAAGTCGGGCGTGGCCAGCGGCAGCTGGGCCGGGCGGGTACGACCCCGCCCAGCCGCCCGGTGGTCGGGACGCGACACCGGCCCGGCGGCAGGGGAACGGTGGTGCAGGATGTCGTCGTGCAGGCGGGTCAGCTCGGGCCCCGGATCCATCCCGGTCTCCTCGGCGAGGACCTGCCGGGCCTGCCGGAAGGCTGCCGCCGCCCCGGCCACGTCACCGCTCTGGTAGAGACCCGTCATCAGCTGCGCCCATGCCCGCTGCCGGAGCGGATGCCGTTCGAGCAGGGCGCGCAGCCTGGGAATCACCTGCGCGAACGCGCCGAGCGCGAGCTTCGCGGCGGCATGCTCCTCCTCGGCCAGCAGCCGCCGCTCGGTGACCTGCTCGACCCAGCGGGAGAGCGCTCTGGGTAGCGGCAGTCCGGCCAGCGCCGGGCCACGCCACAGGGCCAGCGCCTCGGTCAGCTCGGCCTCGGCCAGCGCGGGATCGCCGTACGCCAGGGCGTCGCGCCCGCGGGCGGCGGCGGCGTCGAACCGGTCGAGGTCGCGCTCGTCCGGCTCCACCCGCAACAGGTAGCCACCGGCGGTGGTGACGATCCGTCCGTCATGGTCGAGTGCCTGCCTTAGCCCGCGCACGTAGGTGCGGATGTTGGCGCCGGCCGACGCCGGTGGCTGGTCGCCCCAGAGCGCGTTTACCAGTTCGTCGGCGGGAACCGCCTCGCCGGATCGGGCGAGCAGGAGCGCGAGCAGCAGCCGCTGCTTCACCGAGCCGAGTTCGACCGGACGGCCGTCCCGGGACACCGACAGCGGGCCGAGAAGGTCGAAGCGGAGCAGCATCAGTCACCCCAACCGACGAACGAAGACATTCACTTTGTACGCCGATTGTGCGCGGTTGATACGCGGGCAACCGTACCATCGCCGCCGGGTCGGTGATCTTCCCGGATTGCGGCTTTTCGGGGGTTTCGGGCGGCAGCGATCCACTCGCCATGGGGGGCGTGCGGCACGCGCTGGTCGGCGTACTGGGCTGGACCGTCGGCGTCGGGATGGCCGACGGTCCGGACCAGCGCGTCGATCGGCTACTCCGGGCCGGGAGGCTCTTCCCGGTCAGCGGCCCGCCGTCGTCCGCCGTACCGGACGGGAAGAGCCAGACCCCACCGGGGGCGTTGCCGGATCGCAGCGGGTGGGCGAGGCGCCTGGGCCATCGCGCCTCCTCGGCGCCGAACGGCAGGCCCCGGAAAGTCCACGCGGGAAAGTTTTGCTCGGCTTGCCCTGCCGCCGGTGAACCGGCAGCCGTCCAGCGCCGTCATGAGGGCGTGCAACTGCCGCGTACGCCCGCGGACCTCGTGCGTCCGCTGCCAGGCCGATGGAGGGCTTGATGACACTGAGCGCTGTTCCGTCCCCGATCCGCCGAGCCTTCACGAGCACGAGAGTCGCGCTGCTCACCGTCGTGGTGCTCGCGCTCGGCCTGATCGTGGTCATGTCGAGCAGCTCGGACGCGGTCGCCGGGGAGCGGGTGAAGTTCGTGAACGCGACCGGCGAGACCCTCTGGGTGGGGGCCGGGGAGAGCGGGGACGGCTCGCGCCGGATCACCGGACTGCCGGTCCTGCGGCCCGGTGAGTCGAAGACCGTCGTCATCCCCGACGACGGCCAGCCGGGTCACTGGCGCGGGCGGTTCTTCGCCCGGCAACGCTGTAGCGGCGAGCCGGGCAGCACCTTCAAGTGCATGGTGGGGGACTGCGGTCCCTTTCCGGACCGATGCGAGCGGGGTGCGGAGCCGGTGAGCCTGGCCGAGTTCAACTTCGACCAGAACAACCCCGCCGCTCCCTGGTACAACGTCAGCTACGTCGACGCACTGTCCTTGACGATCACGATCGAGGCGCCCGGTGGTCCGCCCAACCCGGTGGCGGGCAGCTGCGTCAGGTGGGACTGCTCGGGCGGGCAACTGCTGGCCGCCTGCCCCGAGGCACACGCCGTACGCGATCCGGGCCGCGGCGACCGGGTTAACTGCGTGAACCCCAACCGGGACGCCGAGAGCGCCTACACCGCAGCCCTGCGTCCCTTCGGAGCACGGGCGTACCTGTGGTCCACGCACGACAAGGTGCCCGGCAACGAAACCGTCTTCGCCTGCCCCGGCTGTGCGGACTTCGTGGTGACCTTCCGCAACGGCGGCGCGTCGGCGCCGAAGCCCGCCAACCAGCCGGTCGCCGACCAGCCGGCCGCACAGGGCGGCGGCGGCTTCGCCCTGCGCGGCTACGTGGACAAGTGCGTCGACGTGCCGGGTGCCGTCTCGGCCGACGGCGCGCAGTTGCAGCTCTGGAGGTGCAACGGCACGCCGGCCCAGCGCTTCGAGCGGGGACCCAACGGCTCGCTGGTGGTGCTCGACAAGTGCATGGACGTCGCCTGGGCGTCGCAGGACAACGGGGCCAAGGTACAACTCGCGCACTGCAACGGGGGCCCGGCGCAGGTCTGGGTCGTCGAGCGGGAGATGGTGCGGAACCCGCATTCGGGCAAGTGCCTCGACGTACGCGACTGGAATCGCGGCAACGGCGCTCCGTTGCAGATCTGGGAGTGCAACCCCGGACAGGACAACCAGACCTGGCGTACGGTCGGCCGCTGACGAGCCCGGGCGGACGGCGCGGGGCGCGGGCGGCCGGACCGACGGTCCCGCGCTCCCCGCCGGCTCGCCGCGCGAGGTGCCGTGGCACGACCCGAAAGGATTCGAATGAAGTCAGGTGGTCCGGAGCGGGCGGCAACGCCCTGGTGGGCGCTGACGCTGCTGCTGGCGGTCCTGTTCGGGCCGCTGATCCCGGCGACACCGGCCACGGCGGCACCCGACGACACCGGCAAGTACTACGTGGTCGGTCCGCCGGTCAACGGCCAGCGGGAGTACCTGTACAGCATCGCCCTGACCACCCTCGGCAACGGCAACCGGTTCCGGGAGATCATCGACCTCAACCGGGGGCGGGCACAGCCCGACGGAGCCACCTTCACCGACGGCGTCGAACTCGCACCCGGTTGGATCCTCGTGTTGCCCCGCGACGCCGACGGGCCGGGAGTGCGTACCGGTCCGCTTCCGGCGATCGGGCCGCCGACCCCCCGGCCGTCACCGCGCACCGCGACGCCCTCCCCGGCGGCACCGACGCCGAGTGCGGCACCGCCCACCTCCAGCGCCCCGACCCAGCCGGCGTCCCCGAGCCCGGTCACGTCGGTCCCGGCGGACGATCCGGCGGCCCCGGCCGCCGCCGCACCTCCGCCGCGGTCCGGGCCCTCCGGTCCGGGTCTGTTCAGTCCCGGACTGGTCCGGATCGGAGCGGGCGTGCTCGCGGTGCTGCTCGCCGTCGTCGCGCTGCTGGTGCTGCCCCGGCGGGTGCACCAGATGCGCTCGGTGACGCTCGACGACGGACCGTGGCCGCCGGAACGACACCACACGCCGACCCCGGCCGAACTCGAGGCCCGCGCGGCGGCCACCCCGCCGCCACCTCCGCCCGCCCTGGCAGAGCCACCGCCACCCCCGCCACCCCCGACGGCACCACCTCCACCACCCCCGCCACCCCCATCCCCGACGGCACCGCCTCCGCCGGCGCTGGCGGTCACCGCGCCGTCCGTACCCCCACCTCCGGCACCTTCGTCACCCCCGCCGCCGGTCACCGCGCCGTCGGCGCCCCCGCCCGAGTGGCCGCCCTTCGCCGGCGCGGCGCCCACCCGCGCACCGGCCGGGCCGCCGCCGGGGACGGGACCGGTCGATGCGGTGGACGCAGCCGGGGGTACGGAGATCAGCGCCCCGCCCCGGCCCGCGTTGCCGGCCGACGGCGACGTGCCGTACGTCCGGGCGGACGCCCGCACCGAGACCGGTCCGATCCTGGTCCGCCTGGCCGGCGTGACCACCGGCCCGACCACGCCCGCCTACGCCTGGCTCGCCGACGACGAGCCGGCGCCACCGGCGGCCGTGCCGTTGGTGCTGGGACATCACGGACCGTGGCGGTTGCGGGTGGACCTCGGCCGGGCACCCGACGTCTTCACCCTGGTCGGCGAGGTCACCCAGTGCCGTCGGCTGGCCGGCGCGTACGCCCGGCAGCTGCACGCGGCGGGCATCGAGGTCGCCGTCGTCGGTGACGCACTCGGTGCCGAAATCTTCGACGGCTGCCGTCGCCTGACCCGGCTCCCGACTCCGGACGAGGGCGGCGCCGACCCGTACGTGGTGATCACCGCGGGCCTGCCCGAGGGCCTGGCGGCCGGGATGCGCGAACTGGCAGCCGGTGGCCGCTGCATACCGGTGGTGATCGGCCGGGTCGCCCACGGCCGGTGGTCGGTTCAGCTCGGCACGGGTGACTGATGCCGGGGCACGACGGTCGACAGCGGACCCTTGCCCGGCTCCGGTACGCGCCGCCACATCCCCGCCTCGGCGCGGTACGCGCGGTACACCCGCACCCGCCGGTAGGAGCGGCTGCCGAGGATCAACTCCACCTGTGCGGCGCGCAGCGGTTCCGCCCGGGAGCGGAGCCGGTTGAGCGGGGCGAGCAGGTCGGCCGTTGACGTGACGTCGATGGCGCGGTTCCTCGGCACCCGCAGCTCCAGCAGCAGCCGGCCCGGCCGGACCGCCGGCTGGCGACGGTAGAGGCGCAGCCAGTGCCGTGGCAGGCGGACGTGCTCCGCCGGCAGGAGGGCGTACGCGCGCCGGGAGCCGAAGCTCGGCCAGCGCCGTACGTCGTTGGGCAGGCCGGCGATCGATCGGCCGGGGGAGGAGCGGATCCGCAACGCTCCGTCCGCGCATTCGCCGGCCGGGGTCAGCTGGCCGGCCCGGTCGACGTCGAAGGTGTCCACCGCGGAGATCCGGTCCAGGCGCGCCGCCGGCAGCAGGTACGCCTCCCGGAGGCCGCGCAGGTGTTGCAGGCGGGCGGGCAGGTGGGCCCGGAGTACCGACATCGGGATCGCAGCGCCCGGTCCCACCCGGACCCGCAGCAGCCGATTACCCTCCGGCACCGAGCGGGGATCAAGGAACGCGAGCAGGAACAATTCGGCGCTGGGCAGCCCGTCCGCGACCTCCCGGGCGTCGACCGACGAGACGACGAACGCCTCGAACGCCTCGGCGTTGACCTGCTGCCCCGCGCTCAGCCACGGCGGACCGTAGGCCGCCGCCCGGCGGTCCTCGGTGGTCAGCGCCGGCCGGGGCAGTGGCGTCGCCGGAACGTCGGCCGGCTCGCGCGGCCCGTCCTCGACCTGCGGCACCGGCGCGGCCGGCCCCGGCTCGGCCGCTCTCGGCTCGGCCGACTCCGGCTGCGGCCCTGGCTTCGGCTCGGCCGGCTCCGGCTCCGACTCCGGCTCGGGTTTCGGTGCGGTCGGGTTGCTCACCGTGATGCTGGGGCGGGCCGAGGCCGGCAGGAGCAGGCCGTCCGGGGTGGTCCGCAGTGCCGGTGGCGCGGCGGCGAAGCGTGGCCGGTGCGCCTGCCAACCGGCGGGCTGCCCCGCGTAGTCGAGTGCGCGCAGGTCCTTCCGGCCGTCGACCAGCTCCGCGCTGCCGCCCGGTGGTGGCGTCCAGACGGTGGCGCCGGTCGTCTCGGCCAGCTCCTGCGCCTGCGTACCGAGGCGCTGCTGCTCGTCGGGGTCGGACGGCCAGGTCAGCCAGAGCCGCAGGTCGATGCCGTAGAGCGGCAGGTCGCCCAGGAGGGCGGCGAGTTGACCGCCGCTGTACACCCGCTGCGTGCCGCCGTAGTCGCCGACCAGGAAGCCACCGGCCCGTGCCGTGACCGCGACGGTCACCAGCCCGTCCGAGGCCGAGCCGAGCCGGTGCGCGGTGGCCCGCCGGGTGACGAAGTCGGCCCGGGTGGCGAGGACGACCCCGCCGCGCAGCGGCAGGCCCACCACGCCCCGGCGGGGGCGGACCAGACCGCGCTCCACGGTGAACCAGCCGGGCAGCGGGGTGGCCAGCTCGGGCGGCTGGATGACGATCCAGTCCCGGGCCCGGCGGGTTCGCCGGTCCAGCGGCACCGCGTGCAGCGGCCCGTTCCCGCCCTGCCGGTCGTGATGCCGGATCTCCGCGCCGTCGGGACTCACCAGGACGTCGTGCGCGAGCAGCCCGGCGACCTCGCTGAACAACTCGCTGTGGCGGGCACCGTCGGCGGTGAGGATCCGTACGTCGTTGGCGTCCTCGCCGGAGCGGCGGACCAGGTCGGCGATGACCCGCGCGGTGACCGGCCGGTCCGGCTTCAGCGGCAGCACCAGACCACCGCGCGTTCCCGGCTCCAGCCACAGGTCGAACAGTCCGGTGATGCGCCGGTGCCGGCGGGGGTCGAAGCGGCTGGTTGCCGGTGCCTTGCCGATGTCCCCGTCCACCGTCGTGGGCATGGCCTGCATGCGCTCCTCACCACCGTCCGCTCGGTTGCCGGCCGTGGCGGCCCGCGACCCATCGCATCACCTGGTCCCGTGGCCCGTACGTCTTCACGACGCAGATCATCGCGTTCTGGTTCAGATAAATTCGAACGATCTGCTGTTCGGATTGAACGTACGCGGCCCGAATCCGCTGTAGAGGGTGTCGGCCGCACTGATCGGCCGCGGGCTACTGAAGGAGGAACATCAGTGCTGGCAATGCGACCGAACCTTGGACGCCTGCTCGCGGGCGTAGCGGTTGCCTGCTGCCTGGTCGTGGCCATGGCCGGTACGGCGGGTGCCCAGAAGGCCCCGCCGGACCCGCAGGCATACGTCAAGTACTACGTGGTCACCGCCGCGTACCAGGGTCAACCGGAGAACCTCACCGAGATCGCGCTCCGGTTCCTCGGCAGCGGTGAGCGGTCCGCGGAGATCTACAATCTGAACGCCGGGCGGGTGCAGCCGGACGGGGCCAGCCTGTCCGACCCGACCCGGCTCAACCGTGGCTGGTACCTGGTGCTGCCGTGGGACGCGGTCGGCGACGGGGTGCAGCACGGGCAGATTCCGGCCGGGCCGAAACCGACCCCGAAGGCGTCCCCGACCACCGCGCAGCCCTCCGCGCAGCCCTCCGGCAGCCCGAGCCCCAGTCCGAGCGCCAGCCCGTCACCCAAGGGCACCAAGGGCGGCACCGACTGCACCGCCGTGGCCGCGTCGAGCGGTCGCTCGGACTGGGCCCAGTTGCGGTTGGCGGCCGACGGTGCCTGGGACCTGAGCCGGGGTAACGGCGTCATGGTCGCCGTCATCGACTCGGGGGTGGACGGTGACCTCGAACAGCTCAGCGGCCGGGTCGCGGTCGGCGCGGACGTTACCGTCGGAAACGGTCGCGGCGACACCGACTGCCTCGGAACCGGCACCGCGATGGCGAGCCTGATCGCCGCGAACGCGGGCGCCCAGAACGGCCCGGCCGGTCTCGCGCCCGACGCCACGATCCTGCCGGTCCGGATGGTGGGTACGTCGGGTAAGAGCCGGGCCACGGACGCGGCGAACGCCATCGAGGTCGCGGTGAGCGCGGGTGCCTCCGTGCTGGCGCTCGGCTCCCACGTGGACCTCTCCGCCCCGGCGGTCACCGCGTCGCTAACCACCGCGCTCAACCACGACGTGGTCGTGGTGGCCGCCGCACCGACCAGGCCGGTTACCCTGCCGTCGCCAAGCGAACCCAGCGCCACCGGCGCTTTGCTGCTGGTCGGTGGGGTGGGCGCCGACAACGGGTTGGTCGAGGAGTACCAGCCGGACACGGTGGAGGTGGTCGCGCCCGGTGCGGACGTGACAGGCATCGGGCCGGGGAAGGCCGGCGCGTTGAGCTACACCGGCACCCGCTTCGCCGTGGCGATCGCGGCCGGGCAGGCGGCGCTGGTCCGGGCCGCCTATCCGGAACTGAGTGCCGTCCAGGTCGAGCAGCGGATCCAGGGCACCGCCGACGCGGTGGGTGGCGACACCCCCGACGCCAGGTACGGTGCCGGCATGATCAACCCGGCCGCGTCGGTCGCCCGGCCGATCGAGGGTGAGCAGCCGGTCGGCACCGGAGCGGGCGCCGGCGACGACGGTGGCGGCCTGGGCGCTCTCGTCCTGCTCGGCTTCGCGCTTGTCGGCGGGGGCGCCTTCCTGACGCTCCAGCTGCTGCGCCGCCGTCGCGCCTTCGGCTGACCGGACGCGGAAAAAGAGGGGGTACGGGCCTGCTGGCCCGTACCCCCTCTTTGTTGGATCGGTGGGTTAGCGCTTTCGCCAGGTCTGCTCGGCGTTGCCCACGTAGATCCAGAGTTCCAGCGGCTTGCCGTTGGCGTTCATGTCCACGTCGACGGACTTGCCGTTGAGCCCGCTGATGATGCCGCCCTTGTCGTTGAGCCGCCAGTTCTGCGCCTTGTTGCCACTACAGACGGCCACCTGGATCGCGGTGCCGTCCGCCGAGCCGGCCCAGGCGATGTCCATGCAGAGACCTCGGGAGCGGATGGTCCCGTCCTTTCGGAAGTCCCACCACTGGGCCGGGTCCTCCGTGCAGGTCTTCAGCGTGAGCCGGGTGCCGTCGCCGGTCTTGCCGGAGCTGACGCAGAGCCCGGTACGTGGGTGGAAGATCTGCTTCGCCCCAGCGGGCCGGACCGGCTTCGGGGCGGGCTGCTGCTCGGCCGGCGGCTTCGGCTTGGCCGTGGTCGGCTTTGGCTCCGGCTCGGCGGCCGGCGGTTCCGGGGTGGCAGTGGGCGGGCTGGTCGACTCGGTCTCTTCCGGGGCTGGCGCCTCGGACGAGGGCGCGGTCGAGGGGGAGGGAGAGGGAGAGGGAGGCTCGGCCGGCGCGGGCCGGCTGAGCCGGGTGTCGAGCGCGTAGAGGTCGGTGAGGGCCTTCACCGCGCGCAGGTGCGTCTCGGTGCCCGGGTCGACGGAGCCGCCGGTCTGCCGCACTTCCGTCGGACCGTTGCGGTGCGCGGCGAGCGCCAGCAGGTACGGGTCGCCGTCGAGGCTGGACAGCTCCTTGACCAGCTCACACATTGCCGTGCCGAGGGTCGGAACCGCCACCGTGGGGTCCCAGGCGGAGCCGCCCTCGGGACCGTACGCCTGCCACACGTCGGGGCGGAACTGCGCGATGCCGCGCTGCCCGGCCGGACCGAGCAGGTTGGCGTCGAGCCCGGAGAGCGCCATCAACTGGGCGGCGATCATCGGTGGCGTCACCTGGTCGCAGACCGACCCGGCCGTGACGACGAGTGGCACGTACTCGGCGGGGATACCCTTCGCGTCGTTGGGCGGCGGGGCGGTCGGTGCGGGGTTGCCACTTCCGCCGAACTGCTTCAGCTGCCCGTAGTACCCGGCGTAGCCGCTGACCAGGTCGACGTAGGAGACGGCGTCGGCGGGCACCGCCTTCGCCTCGGTGACCGCGGGCAGCCCGGTGTGGAAGGCGGCCACCGCCAGCCGCCACTGGTCCCCGGAGACACCGGCCAGTCGGAGTTGGCCGGTGAAGTCACACATCTGGTGGGCGAGCGCCAGGATGCTCGCCGAGATGTCCGAGCGGCGGGCGTCCGGCCAGGGCTTCCAGGTCTTCCAGTCGTCGGCGTCGAGGCCGGCGATGCCCTGACCACCGGAGGCGGTCTGCCGCGCCCGGTTGTCCAGACCCGATTCGGCCATGAGCTGCCCGGCGATCCGCGCCGGAGTGAGCACCGGACAGGATCGGGCGGCGGCGACGATGGCGGTCAACTGCTTCTCGGTGACCTTCTCACCGATCACCGTGTCGTCGCGGGCCGAGGCTACCCCCCAGTTGATGGTGGCGACGACGGCGGAGAGCACCGCCAGTCCGGCCAGCACGGCCGCCACGATCTTGCGCGGCGTCCGGCCGAGTCTGGACCTGATGGATACGAGGTCGGTTGTCACGGGGCCATCCCTTTCGGCGTAGCGACACCTGTCGTGACGGATGTCAACCACCCGGCGTTCACCCTGGCCGCGAATTTTCTTGTCAGGATTGTCGGCCTGGCGGTGAACCGGAACGGGTGCGCAGCCGTCAACCGGGCAGCGCGGCCTTTCCGGCAGGTCGCGGTCCGGGCGCCGAGCAGCGCCGTCGACAGTGGAGGTGACCATGACCACCCGGTACGGTCCGCGCGGGACGCAGCGTCCCGGCGCGACCCTGGGCGTGCCAGCCACCTGCCCAGCACGTTCCGTCTACGGTACGGCTATGCTCGCTCTCAGGGCCGCGAGGACGCCGGTACGCAGCGTCCGCCCGGCCGGCAGGATGCGATCCGTCCGTCAGGGAGGCGGCCTGTGTCGGCGGTGCCCAACGACTCGGCTGGACCGTGCCTTTCGGACAGTCCCGCCGTCGAGCCGTCCGCCGCCGAGACCCTGTTGCGGCAGGTCGTCGAGGAGTACCGCCGGCCCCTGCACCGCTTCCTCACCCGACTGCTGCTCGGTCAGCAGGATCTGGCCGAGGATCTGGTGCAGGAGACGTTCCTGCGTGCCTGGCGGCACGCGGAGACGCTCGCCGCGGACCCGTCGAAGATCGCGCCATGGCTCTACACGGTCGCCCGGCACGTGGCGATCGACGCGATGCGGGCCCGGCAGGCCCGGCCGCCCGAGGTCAGCCTGCCGGACCTGAACCGGGTGCCCACCTCGGACGACGAGATGGAGCGGGTGGTGAACGTCCACGCGGTGCGGCTCGCGCTGGGCAAGATCAGCCCGGAACACCGTGCGGTGTTGCTGGAGATGTACTACCGGGGCGCATCCGTGGCCGAGGCGGCGGTGCGGCTGGGGATACCCGAGGGTACGGTGAAGTCCAGAGCCTTCTACGCGGTGCGCGCCCTGCACGCCGCGATCGGCTCTACCGAGTCGCCCTGATCCCAAGGTCGCCCGGGACAGCAGACGGACACACCGCGTGGTGCCGACCCGTTGAGGAGAGGGCTGGATGCGCGCAGGCGGGGAGCATGCCACGGCCGAGCGGGAGAGGTTGGCCCTCTACCTGCTCGGAGCCTTGGACGATGCGGAGCGCGAGGCGTTCGAGGAACATCTCGCCGGCTGCTGGCAGTGCCTCGACGAGGCGGCCACGGTGGGCCCTTCGATCAGCGGGCTGGCCGGGCTCGGCGCGGCGGACTGGTCGCCGCCACCCGCCACCCCGCCGCCACCCGCGTCCGCTACCCCGGAGCCGCCCGCACCGGCTGCCCTGGAGCCGCCCGCACCGGCTGCCCTGGAGCCGCCCGCACCGGCTGCCCTGGAGCCGCCCGCACCGGCTGCCCCTGAGGCGCCGGCGCCCGCCGCTCCGACCGATGGTGGCGGGCCCGACTCCGGCGCGGTGACCCGGGAGCGCGGCGACGCCGGGCAGCCCGCTGGTCCGGTCCGGCCGACCGGTGCCCGACCCGTGGGAAGGCGTCCCGCCGGTGCCCGTCCGGCGGGCCCGGCTGCCCGTCCGGCGTCCGCGGCCGGATCGCGTCGGCGGCGGCGGTTCGTCTGGGCCGGTGCGGCAGCCGTCCTCGCGCTCGCCCTGGCCGGGGGCGTGGTGGCGGTCAACCAGTGGAATGCCGGTTCCGAGCCGGTGCTGACCGCATCGGGCGAGGCGCCGGGCTACGGCGCGAGCCTCTCCGTCGCCATCATCGCCGGTGACGAGGGCAGCGCCACCATCCGGATCACGGTCACCGGCCTGCGGCCGGGCATCCAGTACCGGCTCTTCGCGGTGACCCGTGACGGCGCCACCCATGTGGTCCGGGACTGGACCGCCTCGTCCGGGCCGCAGGAGGTGGCCGGCGAGACCTCGCTCCCCGTCGAGCAGCTGTCGTTCATCACGGTCGGGCTGGTCGACGGCTCCGCGATCGTGACGGCGCCGCTTTCCCAGGGCCCGGCCGCACCACGCTGATCGCGCCGAGTGGTCAGCGCCATCGCGGCGGTGACTGCCGGCGCTGGCTGCCGGAAGGGTCGGCCGTACCCGCCCCCTGACCGGAGCCCCGACGTTCGACATCGAGATGCGGCGACCGTTGTCGTGCCGCCCTGCGCTGCTCGACCACGGAGTTCACGAAACCCGCACCGGTGCCGACGAGTCCGCCCGCCGCGGTCAACGCGGGCAGGTTCCGCACGGCACCGTCGATGTTGAGGCCCAGGCCGATCAGATTCAGCCCCTGCAGCGCGGCCTTCGGATAGTCGCCCTTCTCGATCGCGTCGATGAACTCCGCACCGGACTTCAGGCCGGCGGCCACCGCGGAGGTGATGTTCAGGCTGCGGGCCGCCCAGCCCTCCACGAGGCCGGCGATGGTGCTTGTCGCACCGGCCATGAACTCCGCACCGGGCGGCAGCGTCTCGATCAGGAACTGCTTGAAGTCGACCAGGCTCCGGAATCCGGCCCGCTGTGCGGCTTGGTCCGCCTCGCGGGTGCTCGGCCGGTCCGGGTCGATTGTGCTGCCGTGGCGCGGTTCCGTGGCGTACACGCCCAACTCGACTGCCCTCTCGGCGAGCGCGGCAGGACGGGTGACAACTGTCGACCTGCGGCGCAACCCCTCGTGCGCGCTGGCCAACCCGGGCGGGGACACCGGCCGATTGCCGTTGAAGGAGTCCGTGAACTGCGGGGCCGCGTCCGGTGGCGGGTACGCCGTTGCCGCTGCCGCGTACGGATTGAGCGGCAGGCTGTGGTGCCGCTCCGGTGCCGGCGCCTCAGGCGGTGCCGGAGTGCCGTGGAAGGTGGCGGCCGGCCTCATCGGGCGCGTACCTGCCGGCGGCGGGGGCTGCCGGGCGTCGGGAGGCCGACCGGCCGACCCGCCCGAGCCGCGCCGCGCACGCTGGTGAGGTGTGCGGCGGTGGCGACCCGCTGACCGGCCAGCGCCGCTGTGCGCAGCCGGGAGTGCTCGACCCTGGTCCAGTTCCGCTCGTGCCGTTCCTTCTCGTACGCCGGATGCCCGACCGGGGTGGCGCGGTGGTCGAGGTACTCCTTCGCGGCGAGCGCCCCGGCCCGGTTGGCGCGGCTGAAGGCATTGTCGAGTTCGACGGCGGGCGGGTCCGTCGTCCGGGCCGGCGGCTGGTCCGTCCAGCGCGTCTCGGCGGCGGGTACCCGACGGACGCTGGCCAGGGCGGCGGCCAGCGCCACACCCGGCGGCGGGCCGGTCACGGCCGGCGGCGTCGGCCGGTGCCGCCGGTCCCGGCGCGGGTTACGGCTGGCCGGGTCCGAGGGCGGGCGGGGGAGCGGCGGTGGCATCGGTTCCTCCGGAGATCGAGGTCGTGCCCTCCTTCTACGGACGCGGGGCCGTCGGGTTCGCCGTGCCCACCAACTCTTTTCCCGGGGTCGCGGAAAAACCCGGAACTCGTACTGAACCGAGGGGGTGGTTGCGCCGTAGAGCGGCCGTCACCGGTTCCGGCCGGCGCCCGATGGGCGCCCGGTGGGGCGGCCGGTGGTCCGGAACGGCGAGCAGAGAAGGGGAGGCGAGACGGATGGGCAACGGGTCGGTGGCGTTGCGGCGACCCGGGGTGTCAACCCTGGGACCAGCGCCCGACGAGACCTCCGTGCGGGAGTACGACGACCGTCCGACCTGGCGGCGTGACGCGCTCTCCGACGACGGCATCGGTTGGATCGGCGCCCATGGCGGTGCCGGTGCGACCACCCTCGCCCGGCTGCTGGGCGGGATCGACATCGGTTGCCGCTGGCCGGACCCGGCCCTCGCCGAACCCGCCCAGGTCATGGTGGTCGGGCGGACCAACCTGGACGGGCTGCGCGCGGTTTCCCGCGCGCTGCACGCGATGCGGGACGGCCGGCACCCGGCCGGGATGCGGTTGCTGGGCGTGGTGCTGATCGCCGACGCTCCGGGCGGGCTCCCGGCACCGCTGCTCGGCCGGATCCGGCTGCTGCGCTCGATCGCCCCGGTGCACCGGCTGCCGTGGATCCCGTCGTACCGGGTGGGCGAGCAGCCGAAACGCCCGCCACGGCAGCTGTCCCGCCTGGCCGCGGTGGTGGATCCGCACGTCGGGCGACGGAGGCAGCCGTGATCAGGGCAGTCCGGATCGCGGCGAGCATCGTCGTCGTCGCGCTGGGGTTGGTCGGGCTGGGCCTGCTGGTGCCGTCGGGGGCGCGGGCGGCCGATGGCGTCTACGAGGTGGAGATTGATGGTGGCGACGCCGTCTACAACTACACCCTCTGTCTGAAGACCACCACCACCATGGCGAGGCCGGCCGCTAACAACGGCGACCGAGAATGTACGGGAAAGCGCAACTCGACGAACGGTTCCTACAAGATGACCGCCCCGTACAAGCCGGGCGACAGCGTGAAGATGGATATCGAGATGCACACCGGTCTCACGGGTGAGTCGGTGACGAAGGACAATGTCGATATCACCGGGGCGACCAAGTGCAAGATTTCCGGCGTGGTGCATGCCGGAAAGTTCAAGTGTGACACCCCGTCCAACGGACTCCTCTTCTCGCCACCGGCGGTTGAGGAATACACGGTGAACACCAATCCCGACGGGGCCGTCTCGAAGCTGCTCGATTTCATGGCCTGGCTGGTGAGTGCCGCTGGCGTGACGGGCCTGCTCATCACGGGCGCGACGTTGGCGTCGCAGCTGCGTCGGGGCGCACTCGAAGAGCGGACCGAGTACATGAAAAGCATCGCCTTCGTGCTCGCGGGGTGCCTGCTCGCCACCACTGCCGGTCCGATCGTGGCGTGGCTCGACGTCACGGGCTGACTTTCATCGGGGCGAATTGTGGCCCGCGCGAAAAGAACGACCAGCTAATCTCGAAGGAGTTCCAAATGATCCTCTCCGACATCTACTTTCGCGTGGTACTCGGGATTCCTGCCGCGCTGCGGGCACCCGACAATCTGGCCGCCGCGGTGCCGCAGCCGGACTCCAACGGCAGCCTGCCGGCAGGTCTCTCCGACAAGGTCGAGCAGGCGTTGGGTCTGATCTCCTGGGCCGGCACGGCGGCCGGTGTCGTCGGGGTGCTGATCACCGGCGCGGTCATGGCCATCTCGCACAAGCGTGGCGAGAGTTCGGAGCACATGAGCCGGCTCGGCATGGTGCTGGGTGGCTGCATCCTGGTCGCCACGGCCGGTCCGATCGTCACCTGGGTGTTCGGCACCGGGGGAGGCGGGGACGGCAGCTGACCGCCCGTTCGACCGAGGACCGAGCGGTCGCCCGCTGGACCGGGAAGGTGTCATGAGAAGAAGATTCGGATCGGACGACGAGACGGCCGAGGAGAGGCCGTTCTGGCAGCATCGCCGATGGCAGCTGTCGGCCGCCTTTCTGGCCCTCGCCCTCTGCACCGGCACGGTCGCGGCGCTCGGTGGCGGCCGGGACGCCAACTCCAGCGTCGCGGCCGCCGGCCCGGTGATCGGTGGCCTCGAGCCGGACGGATCCCGGCCGCAGGGCTGCCGCACCGACGACTCCGTGCAGCAGCTTCCGAGCGAGGCGCCGAAGGACATCGTCTGGCGGCCACTCAACGGGGCGGACACTCCGACGTCCGCCTCGGCGGGGCCGCTGAAGACCACAGGTCCGTTGCTCTGGTGCTTCGCGCACACCCCGATGGGGGCGGTCATGGCGGCACACACCATTTCCCGCCAGATGAGCGGCCCCGACTGGCGTACGGTAAGCGACCAGCAACTCGTGCCCGGCCTGGGGCGGGACTACTTCGACGCGATGCGGGCGTCGATGCCGGAGACCGGGCCGGTGCAGACCTCGAACGCGCTGGCCGGTTTCGTCGTGCTGAAGTATTCGCCGCGCACGGCCACCGTCCGGGTGCTGGTCCGGCAGGCGAACGTGGTCCACGCCTCGGTCGACTACATCGTCGACTGGAACGGCGTGGACTGGCAGCTTCGGCCGCTGAGCTCCGGTGGCCTGCACACCCGGGCCAACCCGGTGCTCTCCCTCGTCGGCTTCGTGCTGTGGAACGGGGTGTGACGTGTCGGACTGCGCTACCGGTGACGCCGTCTACATCGGCACCATCGGACAGGTCGTCGGCTTCTTCGAGCGAGGCATCGACGGCATCCTGAGCGATATCGCCGCAGCCATCCTGGGCGCGGCTGTCGAACTCTTCGCCAACCTCGGCAACATCCCCACGCTCGGCGACGAGGCGCTCAACGACAGCATCCACCTGCAGACCAACTGGTTGGTGGTCACGATCGCGGTCGCGTCGTTGCTGGCGGCGGCCTTCCGGATGGCGCTGGAGCGCAAGGGACAACCCCTGGTCGTGGCGCTCATGGGCCTGGTCCGCATGATCCTCACGGTCAGTGCCGCCTGGTGGGTGGCCAACTGGCTCGCGAGCGAGGCGGACGCCTACTCCCAGCATCTCTACGAAGAGGGCATCAAGGCGCAGCTCAAGCTGATCGCCAACTGCGGCACCGACGGGCTCACCGCCTTCCTGCTGATCATCGTCGGCCTGTTGCTGCTGATCGCCGGCTGCATCCACGTCATCCTGATGTACATCCGGCTGGGTGTGATGGTGCTGCTCACCGGCACGCTGCCGCTGGCCGCCGCGGCTTCGATGACCGAGACGGGCGGGAACTGGTGGCGCAAGCACATCGCCTGGATGGTCGCCTGGTTGGCGTTCAAACCGGTGGTCGGGTTGATCATGTACTCGGGTGCCGCGATGATCGGCGCCACCAACGAGCTGAGCGACGGCGACCAGGCCCGCCACTACAAACTCGCGGGCGTCGCAGTCCTGTTGATGGCTGCGGTCGCATTACCCGCGCTGATGCGGCTGGTCGTGCCGGCGATGGCCAGCATGGGCTCGGGCGGTGGTGTCGGTGCGGGCGTAGGGGCCGGTGCCGCCGCAGCGGGTGCGGTGGCGAGCGGAGCCAAGAAGATCGCTGGCGGCGGCGGGGGCGGGGCGGCTTCCGCCGGCCGGTCCCGGGGGGCGAGCGGAGGGAGCTTGGCGGCGGGCGGTGCCGCGGGTGGCCTCCGTGACGTCGTCGCCAACCGAAACATGGTCCACACCGCCGACGGTTCTACTCACCACAAAAATAGTCACGCAGCAAAGCAAGGGACCGCCGGCGGCGCTTCCGGCGCCGCTTCCGGTGGTGCTTCCGGCGGCGGCGGGTCGAGTGCCGGGCGGGTCGCCCGGGGCGCGGCCGGCGTCGCGGCCGCGACGGTCGGTGTCGCCGCTACGGCGGTACAGGCCGTGGCCAGCACCCACAAGCACGCCAGCAACATCGCCAGCGGAGCGCTCCCCGATCGCCACAGTGACTAGCTGATGCCGGGACAAGGAGAAGGACCATCATGAGTACGACCGCAGAATCCATGAAGACACCGACCTACGGCAACTGGCGTCGCCCCCGCAAGGCGGGCCTGGGCTCGTTGGGTCTGGTCGGCACGATTGGCCTGTTCGGTGGGCTCGTGCTGGTCCTGATCTCCTCGATGGTCTCGCTGAACGTGGCCCTGGTGGTGGGGCTGCCGTTCGCGCTGCTCCTCGGGCCGCTGGCGATCCGCACCGCCGACGGCCGCAACGTCTACGACATGGCCGCGGTACGGGTCGGTTGGCTGCGCCGCAAGTCCAAGGGCCAGCACCTGTACGCCTCCGGGCCGCTGTCGGCGCGTCCGGGCGGCCGGTTCCGTCCACCCGGTCTGCTGAGCCAGGTGACCATGCTGGAGGGGCGTGACCCGTACGACCGCCCGTTCGGCGTGCTCTACCACCGCAACCGCCACCAGTACACGGTCGTGCTCAGCTGTGAGCCGGACGGCGGTTCGCTCGTCGACCCCGACCAGGTCGACACCTGGGTGGCGCTGTGGGGTGAGTGGCTGTCCCGGCTGTCGCACGAGCCGGGCCTGCGGGGCGCCTCCGTGGTCGTCGAGACCGCACCGGACCCCGGCACCCGGCTGGCCACCGAGGTGCTGGGCCGCATCTCCCCGGATGCGCCGCCCGCCGCCCGGGCGGTGATGGAGGAGGTGGTGCAGACCTACCCGGACGCGTCGTCGGAGATGAACACCTTCCTCACCCTCACCTACTCGGCGCCCGGCGGCGCCCGGCGCGACCACGACACCATGCTCGCCGACCTGGCGCTGCGGCTGCCGGGCGTGCTGGGTGGGCTGGTCGCCGCCGGCGGCGGGTCGGCGGAACCGCTGTCGGCCGAGCGGATCGCCGAGGTCGTCCGGGTCGCGTACGACCCGGCCGTCGCCGCGGAGATGCTCGACGTACGTGCCCAGTACGGTGGCACCGGGCTGGAGTGGGCCGACGCCGGGCCGGCAGCCGCCGTCGAGACGGTCACCCACTACCAGCACGACTCCGGGGTCTCCCGCAGCTGGCTGTTGACCCTGGCGCCGCGCGGCACCGTGCGCTCCGGTGTGCTGCGCAGCCTGCTCGACCCCGCGCTGGGCATCCGCCGCAAGCGGGTGGCCCTGGTCTACCGCCCGATCGACCCGGCGACCTCAGCCAAGATCGTCGAGTCGGACCGCCGGTCTGCCCAGTTCATGGCGAACTCGACCCGGGGCCTGGTTCGCGCTCGCGCGGCCTCGGAGATCGAGGCCGCCGAGCAGACCGCGGCGGAGGAGGCCTCCGGCGCGGGCCTGGTGGAGTTCTCGATGCTTGTGACGTTGACCGTCGACTCGGCCGCCGAGGTACGCGACGCCGACGTGACGGTTCGCAACCTGCTCGGCGCCACCCGCATCGCGATGCGTCCGGCGGACCGGATGCAGGCCGCCGCGTTCTCCTGCGCGCTTCCGGTGGGCATCCTGCCCTGGGAGCAGACGATGGTGCCGCACGAACTGAAGGAGGCGTTGTGACGCCCATCCGCGCCGGCGGTGCCCGGCTGCTCGACCTCGGCGCGGGCTGGCCGCGGCACGCCTCCGGACCGGCCACCGCGATGTCCGACCTGGTGGTCCCACCGGCCGAGGAGCAGGCCCGGGAACTCGACGAGACGGGCAGGCAGACCCCACGCGCACTGCGCCGCGAACGTCGACGCCGGGCGCAGGAGGAGGCGGCCGAGCAGCGGTACCTGCGGCGACTGGCCCGGGCCAACGCGGACGACAACGTGCCGCACCGCGGCTCGTACGCCCTCGGTGGTGGGCGGGTGGCCGCGCTGGACCCGCCGACCATGTGGCGGGCGACCACCGTGCAGGCCTGCGGTCTCTGGCCCTTCGCCTCCGGCTCCGGCGCACCGATGACCGGCGTCCCGCTGGGCCAGCACATCCACACCGGGGCCACGGTCTGCGGGGACCCGCTCAACTGGTTCACCCGCGCCCGGTACATCTCCAACCCCTCACTGTTCATGCTCGGCATGCCCGGTCTGGGCAAGTCGACGCTGATCAACCGGATGTTGATCGGGCTGAGCGCCCAGGGCGTCGTACCGTTGGTGCTCGGCGACCTCAAGCCCGACTACGCGGACACGGTCCGCGCCCTCGGCGGGCAGGTCATCTCCATCGCTCGCGGCGTCGGCGGGCTGAACATCCTGGACCCGGGCGCCATGGGCGCCGCCGCGGCGAAGATCGGTGGCCAGGCGGGGCAGGCCCTGGACGCCGAGACCCACGGCCGGGTGCTCAACATGATGGCGGCGCTGCTCACAATCGTCCGGGGCGCACCGATCAGCGACCACGAGCAGTCGGTGCTCTCCGCCTGCCTGCGGCACCTGCGGGATCGCACCCCCGCGGGGCGGACGTTCCGGCTGCCGCAACTGCTCAGCGTGCTGGCGGAGGGGCCGCCCCGGGTCCGGCAGGTGACCCTCGACCGGGGTCAGGAGTCCCGCTACCGCGACGCCGTCGACCCGCTGCACCGGTCGCTGCTCGGCATCCTCGACGGCCCGCTCGGCGACACCTTCGCCTCGGAGACCTCGACCCGGATCGACCCGGACGCCACCGCCGTCTGTATCGACATCTCCCGAATCGGCGAGGCCGACGGGCAGTTGACCGCCGCCGCGATGCTCGCCGCCTGGTCCGACGGGCTCGGTACGGTGGCGGCCTCGCACGCCCTGGCCGACGCGGGGCTGGCACCCCGCCGCTGGTTCTTCACCATCCTCGACGAGCTGTGGCGTCCGCTGCGGGCCGCCTCCGGCATCGTCGACCGGATCGACGCGCTCACCCGGCTCAACCGCTCCCTCGGCCTCGCCGACGCGAAGATCACCCACACCCTGAAGGACGCCGAGGCGCTCGGCAGCGAGGCCGACAAGGCCAAGGCCCGGGGCTTTGTCGAACGCGCGGGCATGGTGGCCTGCGCCGGGCTGCCCAGGGCCGAGATGGAGGACCTCGGGCGGGTGGTGGGACTGTCGCGGCGGGAGATCGAGTTGGTCTCGTCGTGGTCCTCGCCGCCCGGGTGGGCCCAGGACGGCGGCAACGAGGAACCACCCGGCCGGGGTCGTTTCCTGATCAAGGTGGGTGGTCGGCCCGGCATCCCGATCCGGGTCGCGATCACCGACACCGAACGCCACCTGCACGACACGAACACCCGCTGGATCGCCAACGGTGAGGCCGATCGGCTGCTGGCCGAACGCGCCGCCGCGGTGCGCGCCGTGACCGGCGGTGACCTGCCGGTGGCCGCTGCCCCCGCAGCCGGTCAGCACGGCTGGCCGGACGACGGACCGGGGCAGGCATGAGCCGCCAGGGTGGGATCGGTTCGGAGTACCTGCCGTGGCTGATCCCCGGCTTCGCCGCACTCAACATCGTGATCTTCGTACCGCTGTGGCTCGGTGGCACCCTCGCCGCCCTGATCAGCGGCCACGGCTGGCAACCACCACCGTTCACCCTGGACGTCTACGTCAGTCTGGTCAGCGGGGCCACCGACCGGCACTGGCCGGGCATGCCGTCGTACCTGGTGTACGGCTGGGCGGTCGCGCTGGTGCTGCTCGGTGCTACCCCGGCGATGCTGCTCGTCCGCCGGTTCGTACGCCGTCTCCGGGAACCCCGTAGTCTGGCCCGCCCCGGCGAGCTGAGCGCCATGATCGGCAAGGGAATCGAGGCCCGCGCCCGCGACCTGCGGCCCGGCCTCAGGAACGCCACCAAACTGAGCCCTGACGACACCGGCAACCTGCTCGGCGACCTGATGCCCGCCGGACCGGAACTACGCTCCTCCTACGAGGACGTGGAGCTCGACCTGATGGCACCGCGGGCGGGCAAGTCCACAGGCATCGCCATCCCACGGGTGCTGCGCGCACCGGGGCCGGTCCTGCTGACCTCGAACAAATCCGACGTGTTCACCGTGACCCGGCAGGAACGGACGAAGGTCGGCCGGGTGTGGACCTTCGACCCGCAGGGCATCGCGTACAGCGAGCGCGAGATGTGGTGGGACATGCTCGGCGGCTGCGACACCATCGAGGGCGCGCGCCGGCTGGCCGGGCACTTCGTCAGCTCGGTCAACGACGACTCGTCCAAGAAGGACTTCTGGATCGCGGCGGCGCAGAACACCCTGACCGCGCTCTTCCTCGCCGCCTGCCGTGGCGGCGCGACGGTGAACGAGATGCTGGCCTGGCTCGCCGACCCGGCCGACCGGACCCCGGTCGACCTGCTCCGGGACGCCGGCATGCACGCCATGGCCGACCAGCTCCAGGGCACGGTACGCGGCGCCGTCGAGACCCGCGACGGCATCTACGAGACCGCCCGGCAGTGCGTCGCCTGCCTGCTCGACCCGGATATCCTCGCCTGGGTCAGCCCCGACCCGTACCGCCCGCAGTTCATCCCGGAGCAGCACGTCCTCGGTCGGGACACCCTGTACCTGCTCTCCAAGGACGGCGGCGGCTCGGCCGCCGGGGTGATCGCCGGGCTGGCCGACGCCGTCATCCGCGCGGCTGTGGTCGCCGCCGAACGGATGGGCGGACGGCTCGACCCACCGATGACCGCGATCCTGGACGAGGCGGCGAACGTGTGCCGCATCTCCGACCTGCCCGACCTCTACAGCCACCTCGGCTCACGCGGGATCAGCGTGGTCACCCTGTTGCAGAGCTACCGGCAGGGCGTACGGGTCTGGGGCGAAGCGGGGATGGACGCGCTCTGGAGCGCCGCCACCATCAAGTTGCTCGGTGCCGGGCTGGACGACGCCGACTTCGTGGACAAGGTCGCCCGGCTGGTCGGCCAGCACGACGTAAAGACCCCCACCTACTCCCGGTCCCGGGACGGCTCGTCGCGGTCGGTGTCGTACCGACAGGAGCACGTGCTGCCGGCGGACAAGATCCGGGCGCTGCCGAAGGGCACCGCCCTGTTGCTGGCCACCGGCATCCGGCCGGCCCTGATCCGGCTGCGACCCTGGTACAAGGAGCCGAACGCGGGGCCGATATCGGCGGCGGCCAAGGCCGAGGTGCAGGCCATCACCGACCGTGCAGCGGCGAGCTGGAGCCGCCGCGAGTTCCGACAGGTCGGCTGAACGCCATGGTGGTGAACAAGGCCCGGGCGGCCCACACGGCTGCCAGCTCGATATTCAAGCCTGACGCGACGAAGCTGCTCTGGCTGTTCGTCTCGATGCTCGGGGCGTTTCCGCTGGTGGTGCTGGCGCTCCTGGCGCTGATCGTCCTGCTTGCCATCTTCGCCATGGCCGGCGGCTCGCAGATGACCTCGAACTCGGCCGAGCCGGACGACACCAGTGGTCAGGCGACCCACGCCACCGCCCTGATCGAGTTGTCCGGTGGTGACGGCCGTGGCGAATTCAAGGCGACGGCGGTGCCCGATGAGGACCTGGTAGCCCCGATAAAGGCTGCCGCCAAGAAGTGCACGCTGCTCACCCCGGTGATCCTCGCGGCGCAGATCGACTACGCGTCGGAGTGGGACGCGGACAAGGAAGGACCGCAGGGCCGCAAGGGGCTCTCCCAGCTGACGCCCGAGGTCTTCGACGAGTACGGCGAGGACGACGACGACAGCGGCGAAGCCTCCGTGCTCGACGCCGAGGACTCGATCCACGCCCACGCCCGGTACTTCTGCCACCTGGCTGACAAGACCGGGCAGCTGTTGAAGGAGCAGAAGGTGGCCGGTGACCACCTCAGCCTGACTTTGATGGCCTGGGACATCGGCCTGGAGACGGTCGAGGCTCAGGGCGGCATGCCCGTCCTCGCCCTGGGCACCTACGCGTTCCAGGTCCGCGGGCTCTTCCCGAAGTACACACGTGACGAGGACGAGGAGTCGGACGCCGACGCCGACGACTCGCCACCGGAGCCGGATGAGACCGCCACCGCGCGTCCCGCCCAGGACGACCCGGACGACAGCGCGGAGGACGGCGACGGGGCGGCGGCGCTCAGCGCGTCGAGTTTCGCCGCCATGTTCCCCAACCGGAACTCCTTCTACACCTACGACGGGCTGACCGACGCGATGGCGAAGTTTCCCGCCTTCGCCGCCACCGGCGACGAGCAGACCCGCAAGCGGGAACTGGCCGCCTTCCTGGCCAACATCGACCACGAGTCCGGTGGCCTGGTGCACGTCGAGGAGATCAACCGGTCCGCGTGGGGGAACTACTGCGATGCCGGCCAGCCCTACGGGTGCCCCGCCGGGCAGAGCGCCTACCACGGGCGGGGGCCGATCCAGCTCAGCTGGAACACCAACTACAAGGCCGCGGGCGACGCCCTCGGTCTGGACCTGCTCAACGACCCGGACCTGGTGAAAAACGACCCATCGGTGGCGTGGCAGACCGCCCTGTGGTTCTGGATGACGCAGAGCGGGGCGGGCACGACGACGGCGCACGCCGCGATCACCGGGGGCGGGGGATTCGGCGAGACCATCAGGACCATCAACGGCGCCCTGGAATGCGGCGGTGGCAACCCGGCCCAGGTGCGGGCCCGGGTCGACGCGTACCAGCGGTTCGCCGCCACCCTCGGCGTCGATCCCGGCGACGAGGGCACCCTCACGTGCTAGGAGGAGCAACATGACGCAGGCGATCCAGCAGGGCGAACCGGACCTGAGTCAGCCGCCGCCACCGGAGGAGCCGGAGGCCCGGCCGTTCTTCATCCTCTATCTCGACGGACCGGAGTACGCGGAGGAGCTGTGGCGGCTCTCGCAGTGGGTGGAGAACCTGCTGCTGCCGGTCTACGGCGGTGAGGTCAGCTCCGGTTCGCCGTGGTGTCCCCGCTGGCGTGAACATCCGGAGGCGATCGCCTACCTGCACGGGCTCTGGCTGGCCTGGCAGGAGCGGACCGGCCCCCGGGCCCAGGCGTCCGACCCGGCGATGTGGCACCAGAGCTGTCTCTGGCCGACCATGGAGGCGCTGCGCAGTCCCAACGGTCCCTTCGCGGGCTGCAAGCCCGGTTCGCACCGGCCGAAGGAGCGGCCCCAGGTCGAGTGAGCCGAAGGAGCCTCCAGGTCGAGTGAACGGTCCGCCCACCGGGCCCGTCGTAGTGGCATCCGGTCCACCGGTCGGCGGTGCGGTGCCCGCTGCGCCTGGGCCCCGGATCTGGGCCCCTCTGGGTCCTTCGACTCAGGCGTGCCGACCCGGTTGATCACTAGCGTCCGTTCTGGAGCGCGGTCAGATCATCCGGCCGGAGGAGAGCACAGCCATGACCATCGACGTCTGCCCGACGGAACGGGTCGGGACCGACACCGACCCGGTGAGCCGGATGCGGGCTATCCACGCCGCGAACGCCCAACCGTTGTACTACTACCTGCTCCGGCTGACCTGCGGCCAGCGCGAACTGGCCGAGGACCTGCTCCAGGAGACAATGCTGCGGGCGTGGCGTCGGCTGGAGGAGTTGCCTACCGAGCCGGACCGGATCCGTCGATGGCTCTTCATCGTCGCCCGTCACCTGGTGATCGACGCCGCCCGGGCCCGGGCCGCCCGGCCTGCCGAGATCTACGGGGTGGACGTGGGTTGGATGCCGTCACCGGAGAACGCGTTCGAGGAGATCGTGGACCGTTCCGTCCTCTCCGACACGCTCTGCCGGCTCACCCCGGAGCACCGCGCCGTGCTGGTCGAGCTCTACTACGGCGGTGCTTCGGTCGCGGAGGCGGCCAGCCGGATCGGGATTCCGGAGGGGACCGTACGGTCGCGGTCGTTCTATGCCCTGCGCGCGGCGCGGGGGATCCTGGAAACCGTGTCATGACTCCGGACAGGCGGGTCCGGGTTGGTCGCTACAGCCCGCCGGCCGGGTCCGCAGCGCCCAACTCGCGGCGGCCACCGCCACCGGCGAAAGCCAGCCGAGCCCGGCGGCGACCGCCCGGACCGCGCCCCGCAGGTCGGAGGCGTCGAAGTGACCGTGTACCAGACAGCCGCACACCGGTGCCCGGAGCAGGGACGTGATCGTCCGGCGGTCGGTGTCTCCGGTCATGATGATCACCTGTGACCGTCCGGCCAGGTCCCGGACCAGGTCCCGGTCGTCGGGCGTGCGGACCTGGTCGTCCAGCAGGGTCACGGTGGGGCGCAACCGCTCTGCCAGGGCCACCGCCTCGTCGCCGTCACCGGTGGCGGCGACGACCCGGATCCGGTCGCCGCAGCTGAGCATGGCGCGCAGGCTGGCCCGCTCGGCTGCGCCGGGATGGACGATCAGCGCGGTGAGTGTCGTGCCCCGGCCGCCGGTCGTTCCGCCGGCGTCGCCGCCCGGTGCCCCGTGGGCCTCGCTCATCGGCCGTCCGCCGATCCGTCGTTCATGGTCATCCCATCCGGGCGGTGGTGCCGGGCGGAAAGGGCCCGTCGACACTACGACGACCGCCCGCAGACCGGCGTTCAGCCAGCGGCCGGATCCGTTGGAACTACTGCTCTGCCGTCCATCGCACCACCGCCTCGGTACGGTTACCGACCTGCAACTTGGCGAAGATGTTGGCGAGATGGTTCTTGACCGTCTTCTCGGTCAGCAGCAGCCGTCGGGCGATCGCCGCGTTCGAGTGCCCGGCGGAGAGCAGGGCCATCACCTCCTGCTCGCGCCGGGTCAGGCCGAACCCCTCGCGGACCGTCCGGAGGCGCTCCGCCCGGTCCGCGTCCGCCTGCTCGCGGGCCGCCTGCTCGCGCAACGCCGAGATGGTGACCGAGGCGCTGCGCGGTGACAGCCAGCCCTGACCGGCAGCCACGGCCCGCACCGCGCGCAGCAGCTCCGCCGGATCGAACTCACCGTGTACCAGGTAGCCCCGGGCGCCGCCGCGCAGCATCCCGGCGACCAACTCGTTGGCGTCGTCACTGGTCAGCACGAGAACGTGGGAGTACTGCGCGACCTGGTCGACCACGCTGAGCCCGTCGGCGATGGGCATCCGATGGTCCAGCAGGGTCACGTCCGGGCGTAACCGCTGGGCCATCGCCACCGCGGTACGTCCGTCGGGTGCCTCACCGACCACTGTCACGTCCTCGGCGCTGGCGAGCCAGCCGCGCAACGCCATTCGTACGATCGGATTGTCATCGACGATCATGAGTTCGATCACGGTGACCACCCGCCGGCCCGGCCGGCGACGGCGGGGGAGAGGGGCAGCGTGACCACCACGGTGGTGCCCTTGCCGGGGCCGGAGTCGAGCCGCAGTGCACCGCCGACCGCCTGGGCACGCTCGGTCATTCCGACGATGCCGAAGTTGCCCGCGGTGGAGAGGGTGGTCAGGTCGCGGGGAGGGAGGAAGCCCGCACCGTCGTCCCGGATGGTCATCACCACGTCTCCGTCCCGCTCGTGCAGACCGACCTGGACCAGGGTGGCGTTCGCATGCCGGGCCACGTTCTCCAGCGCCTCGTTGAGGATCTGGGCCAACTCGTACCGCGCCGCCGGGGTCGGTTCGACAGCAGCGGTGTCAAGCCGTGTCGGTACCCCGGTTCGCTCGGTCCACTCCCGACACACCTGCCGCAGGTAGTCGACAAGCGGTCGGTCCAGCAGGTCCCGGCGCAGTCCGGAGAGCAGCTCGCGGGCCTCCCGGATCGCGGTGTCCGCCCCGGCGGAGACGGTGCTGGCGAGTTCCTCGGCCAGATCCGGTTGGCGGCGCAGCAGGGTGGGCAGGGCGACGGCGGCGAAGGACACGCCGCGCAGCGTCTTGGCGACCGAGTCGTGCAGCTCACGGGCCAACCGCGCCCGCTCGGAGGCGACCGCCGAGTGCTGGGCGTTGGCCACCGCCGCGACCGAGGCGTCGAGGTAGCGGGCGACGGCGGCGGTCACCACGGCGGCGCCGTACCCGCAGACGATGTTGAGCATGGGGAAGGCGAGGACGAACGGGGCGGCGATGGAGTCCGCAGTCTCCGCGGTGCGTAGCAGTTGGGTCGCGACGGCCAGCCCGAGCCCGGCATCGACGATCCAGAGTGGCAGTGCGCGGCTGCCGAGCAGGGCGCCGCTGAGCGCGGCGAAGCCGGCCGCGTAGCAGAAGAAGGCGATGCCGCCGCCGCTGAGCACCAGGACCGCGATCATGAGAGCGGCGTCGACGGCCAGGAAGCCCAACCGCCAACGGATCACGGCCGGCCACCGGCTCAGTACGGTGACCTGGACGGTCGTGACGACGGCGATGCCGGCGAGCGTGCCGAGCGTCCGCCAGATGTCGTCGACGAGTTGGATGCCGACGCCTACCGCTGCCAACGTCAGCGCCAACCGGCCGAGCAGCAGGGCTCGGCACAGGGCGACGTACGCGACGAATCGGTTCATCCGGTCGCGGTCAGCTTATGGTGATCTTGTCGATGTCTGGGGTGGGGCCGGTGTCGTTGTAGAAGGCGACGCTGACCCGGCCCGCCGGGACGGTGGCGGTGTACTGCAAGGTGCGGGGAGTGTCCCAGTCCGTACCGGTGAGGTGGTGGGTGGTCGGCGCCGCGCCGTTGATGGAGATCTTGAGTTGGCGATCCCCCTTGACCGTGTAGCTGACGGTGATGGTGCGCTCGCCGGCGGCGGTCGTGGTGAGGTAGGCGGTGAGCCGGCCGAGGTAGCGCACCCGGGCACCGCCCGCGCAGGCGGCGCAGCCAGCGATGCCCGCACCCTCGCTGAGCACATTGCCCGGGTCCTCGGCCTCCACGCTTACCGGTCGGAACGTCGCCGGTGGTGGGGCGTCGGGCGTGGTGGTGGAGGGGGCCGGTGCCGCTGGTGGCGGTGCCGTATTCCGGCTGGGCTGGTCCGCTGTCGCGCCCGCTGCGGTGGTCTGCGCGGTCGGTGCCGAGGTCGGTCCCGGCGCCGGCCCGGCCGGGTCCGGGACCGTGGCGGCGCCCGGGGTGGTCGGCGCCGGGGTCGGAGAGTCGCCGGGAGGTGGCGGGGTGTCCGGCGCAGTGCCCGTCGCGGCCGGGAGGGCCGCCTCGCGGGGTTGTTGACCGTCCGGGACCAGCAGCGATGGAACCGCTATCGCGGCCAGGGCGATCGCCCCGGTCAGCGTGCTGATCCCCACCCAGTGCCAGACGCGCCCCGGGTGATCCGGGGCCGCTGCGTTACCGAGGATGCGTGGGGCCGGACGGTCGGTGTTGGACAGTGCGTCGTCGGACACCGCTCGACTCCCCCACGATGACCATGAACCCTGCGCATGACGGGCCAACGGTACACACGGGTACGAGCACGAACAATGTCGGGCCGGTCCGGGTCGGCTCGGCGTCGGGCGGCGGCGCGGGCGGAGATGGTGGATGTCACCGCTGTCGGGAACCGCTGTCGGGAACGCCGTCGGTTCGGGGCGGCAGAGCCGGCACGCTGGCCGGGAACAGCGTCCGGAAGGGGCCTGGAACTTTCGCTGGTACGGGCGGCTAACTCCGGCACTCATTGGGTAGCCGCTGCCACCGCTCCTCGGACTCCTGGTTCGGATGCTGTCGCTGAGCAGTGCGGATGTCGTTGAGACGAGCGGGCTGTAAAACCATGGTTTCCAAAGTATTTCCGGAAGTTGTTGACGGGTGGACGGTATCGGCCCAATACTGTTGGCCATCGACACAACTGGATGAACGTCGATTGCCGCGACCTACTCGGCTGGTCGTTCTCGCCGACGGCCGGCACCCCACCACCACCACCACCACCACCGCGGTACGTGCCGGCAGTCGCTGGCGGCTGCCCAGCCACCGAAGCCTGCCGGCTCGTACCGCACCGCTGGCCACCGGCCAGCCGTCCCGAGGAGGAAGCATGAACAACGTCCCCGTCCCACCACGAAGTCGCAGGCGTGGACGCCTCAGGTCGCTCATCGGTGCCGCCTGCGCCGTGGCGCTGATCACGACCGGCACCGTCGCGATCTCGGCCGGCCCCGCCCACGCAGAGGCCGACCGGCAGGTCTGCTCGAACACGGAGGGCACCCACAACGGGTTCTTCTTCTCGTTCTGGAAGGACAGCGGCGACGCCTGCATGGTGTTGCGCGAGAACGGCCGCTACACCAGCTCGTGGAGCAGGAGCACCAACAACTGGGTCGGCGGCAAGGGCTGGAACCCCGGAACCCGCCGCACGATCACCTACTCGGGCACCTACAACCCGGGCAACAACAACAGCTACCTCGCCCTGTACGGCTGGACCCGCAACCCGCTCGTCGAGTACTACATCGTCGAGAACTTCGGTAGCTACAACCCGAGCAGCGGCGCCACCCGGCTGGGCACCGTCACCACCGACGGCGGCACCTACGACATCCTGCGCAGCCAGCGGGTCAACGCCCCGTCGATCGACGGCAACCAGACGTTCTACCAGTACTGGAGCGTTCGGCAGCAGAAGCGCAGCAGCGGCACCATCACCACCGCCAACCACTTCGACGCCTGGGCCCGCGTTGGCCTGAACCTCGGCAACCACTACTACCAGATCATGGCCACCGAGGGCTACCAGAGCCAGGGAAGCTCCGACAT
This sequence comes from Micromonospora sp. PRAS1, assembly GCF_059553435.1. NCBI lineage: Bacteria > Bacillati > Actinomycetota > Actinomycetes > Micromonosporales > Micromonosporaceae > Micromonospora > Micromonospora sp. PRAS1. The sequence goes on along the minus strand of NZ_JCANNB010000011.1, from coordinate 106,059 downwards.
CACCCTCCGGGAAGGCAGCGGTGGCAACCCCGGCCCCGGCCCCACCACCCCGCCGCCCGGCAGCGGCGGTTGCTCGGTCAGCGTGAACCGCGCCGAGGACTGGAGCGACCGGTTCAACACGACCTTCTCGGTCAGCGGCAGCAGCAACTGGGTCGTCACCATCCGTACCAACGGCGGCCAGAGCCTGCAGAACAGCTGGAACGCCTCGATCAGCGGTAACAGCGGCACCCTCACCGCCCGGCCGAACGGCAACGGCAACAACTTCGGCATCACGCTCTACAAGAACGGCAACAACACCACACCCACCGCGAGCTGCTCGACCGGCTGATCGGCCTACTCGAATGGGACGCCGGCAATCGCCGGCGTCCCATTCTGCGGTGTCCGGTCCCTTGCGTTCACCTGGCTGTAGCGCGGATGGGATAGACATGCCCGCATGCGTAGATCCCTGACAGCGGTCGTTCTCGCGCTGGCGATGGTGGCCGGAACGGCCGGGCCGGCGGGAGCCGCCCCGGCCGCGAGCCCACCCCCACAGTCGCCCGCCGCCGGCTGGTCGGTCACCGACGGCAAGCTGACCTGGCGTGCCGACCGGCGGGTGCCGATCGGCGGTGCAGCCGTGGAGTTCTGGTCGGGCGACCGCCGGCTCGGCCCCGTCCGGCCGCACCCGGACGGACGCACCTTCAGTCTCGACCTGACCAGCGCGGTCCGGGTCGAGGACCTGACGGTACGTGCCGGTGGTCGGCGCATCGACCAGGAGACCCCCAGTGCCGCCCGACGGGCGGCCCCGCCCGCCCCGGCACCGGCACCGCAGCCGGTTAACGCGGTCGATCCCGGCGTACCCGGCCCGTACCGGGCGGTCACCGGCGAGTACGACCTGCCCGCGGTCAAGCTGCCGGACTTTCCGGAGCAGGTGGAGATGCGGGCGGTCGTGGTCGCCCCGCGCGACGCGCCCGGCGCCCGCCCACTCGCCCTGTTCCTGCACGGCCGGCACGCCTTCTGCTACCGCGGTGACGAGGAGGTGCCGCAGCAGTGGCCCTGCCCGCCGGGCACCGACCCGATCCCGAGTCACCGTGGCTACCTTCAGGCCCAGCAGCTGCTCGCCTCGCAGGGCTACGTCACGGTCTCCATCTCGGCAAACGGCATCAACGGTCAGGACTGGGCCGCCGAGGACCGCGGTGCCCAGGCCCGCTCCTCGCTGGTCCGGCTGCACCTGGCGAAGTGGGCCGAGTGGGCGGGTGCCGGGCGGGCCGGCGCCCCGGCGATCGTGCGCGCCGCGCCGCGCGCCGACCCGTCCCGGGTGTTCCTGATGGGGCACTCGCGCGGTGGTGAGGGCGTCAGCCGCGCGGCGATGGACTCGCTCACCCCGCCGCCGGCCGCTCAGGACGGCTATCGCGGCAAGGTCCGCTGGACCGTGCGCGGCATGCTTCTGCTCGGTCCGACCAACTTCGGCCACAACCCGGTGCCGAACGTCCCGTCGGTGACGATGCTTGCCGGCTGCGACGGTGACGTCTACGACCACCCGGGTCAGATGTTCGTGGACGAGACCCGGGACGTCAGCCGCAGCCGCGCGCTGCGCAGCGCGCTGTACGTCATCGGCGCGAACCACAACTTCTTCAACACCGAATGGACGCCCGGCCAGTCGGTGGCGCCGTCGGTCGACGACTTCTTCACCTTCGACGGCGAGCCCGACCCGGTCTGCTCGCCGGGCACCCCGACCCGGCTCACCGCCGCCCAGCAGCAGAACGTCGGCGCTACCTACATCGCCGCCGCCGCGCGGCTCTTCGTCGATGGCGACGACCGGGTCCGACCGCTGCTGGACGGCACCGGTCGGCGAGCCCCCTCGGCCGACCCGGCCCGGGTACTCAGCCACGCCCTCGGCGGCAACCGCACGCCGCTGGTCATCCCGGACCCGTCGACGGTGCTCTCCGGCGGCGCGCGCCTCTGTGACCAGGTCAGCCTTGACGAGCAACGGTCCTGCCTCGACCCGGCGGACCCGAACGCCGCCCTGGCCCACTTCGTGTCCTTCCTCGGCGCCGTCCCCGAACCCGGCCGGCACGCGGTCGCGCTGAGCTGGTCGACCTCCGGCCGCCCGATCCGGGTGGCTCCCGCCCGCCCGGTCAACGTCGCCAGCGCCCACGACCTGGCCCTGCGCATCATCGTGCCGCCGAACACGACCGGAACCCGGTTCGGCGTCAGCGCCGTCGGAGCCGACGGCAGCCGCCACTCGCTGGGCGAGGTCCAGCTGGACGGCCTGCCCGGCACCGGGTACACGACCTCGTACTGGGCCCAGGAGGTGCGGGTGCCGCTGCGGGACGCGCCCGCGCGGCTGGCCGCCGTCGAACTCACTCCGCGTACCTCGACGGGCCAGGCCTGGCTGCTCGACGCGTGGGGCTGGCAGCCGGGCACTCCCCGCCCGGCCCCGGCCAACCCGGCGCGGGTCGACCTCGGCATGCTGGAGGTGGTCGAGGGGGACTCCGGCTCGAAGACGTACGAAATCCCGGTGACCGTCACCGGAGGCGGTGGTGGCCTGGTCCGGCTCTACCTGTCCGACGCGCAGACCTGGCCGGTCAGCTCCTGGCTGGCCACCGTCCGACCCGGCCAGCGCAGCATCCGAGTGCCGGTCGAGATCACCGGCGACACGTTGTGGAACTACCCCGAACGGCACACGCTGTCGGCCAAGGCGGAGCGGGATCTCGTGATCGGCAGTTTCGTCGGCGGGATCCTGACCCGCAACGACGACCCGGTGCCGACGCTCACCGTGGAATCCGCCTCCCTCCGGGTCGCCGAGGGCGAGACGCTGACCTGGCGAATCTCCGCCTCCGCCTACACCGAGCAGGGCATCTCGCTGGGCGCCTGGCCGGTGGCACCGGCCACCGGGGTGGAACTCTCCACCGCCGACGTGGACCCGGACTGGTTCGCCGAGAACGCCTGGGGTCAGCCGGTGACGCCGGTCCGACCACTGTCGCAGAGCTGGCTGGGGGTGTTCGGGTTCATCGCGCCGGACGCGACCACAGGTGAGCTGACCGTGCCGACCATCACCGACCCGCTTACCGAGCCGGACGAGATCATCGAGTTGCACTTCGACGCCAATCCCGACGAGCCAACGCCGGGTGAGGTGCTGACCGGCGTGGTGGCCGCCAACTGACGCCACGGTCCGGGCCCCATCCACCGGATGGGGCCCGGACCACCGCCGTCGACCGTCAGCGGTTGGTGATCGTGATCGTCGCCTTGCGGTAGTTGTTGCCCTTGCCCTTCTTCGTCGGGTCGTAACCCTTCTCGACGTTGCCGGCCGCGTCTACCGAGAACCAGTGGAACGTGGTCGTCTCGGTCACGTGGAACACCTCGCCCGGCTCGCGGAACTCGGTCGCCTGGTAACGCGGCGAGTCCAGGGTGGGTCGGCTACCGTCCGTCGTGTAGTAGATGGTGGCCGGTTCGTCGGTCTCGAAGCGCACGTCGACCGAGCCGTGGTAGCGCCCGCCGCCGGGAACGAGCGTGGAGGTGGGCTTCTTCTTGTCGTTGCCCCAGTCCGCCGCGACCCGGAACATCTCCATGATGCCGTTGGCGTACTCCATGGTCTCGGCGTGGCCGCTGACCAGCTCGGGGTTGCCCTCCCACGGCGGCTGGAACGAGCCGCCCTGCCAGTTGCCGGTCGCCGGGTTGTAGACCGAGCCGCCGACCTCCCATCCGAACGCGTAGATCCCGTAGGTGTGGTACAGGTCCTCGCGTACGTTGCCGGCGGAGGAGTAGAGCACGTCGGAGGAGCCACCGACGTTCTGCGGCGTGACGACGGTCTCCCGGTAGGCCTTCACCTGCGACAGGATCCGGCCGGCCGACTGCCAGTAGAACGCCTCGTCACCCAGCGGCGGGCGGGGCGTGGTGATCCGTCCGTCCGCGATGTACGCACCGGGCTGCCAGAAGAGCTGACCGCCGTTGGAGTGCACCGACATCATGAACTTGATGTTCGAGAACTTCTCGACCAGCCAGATGACGTTCTTCGACTCGGGCTCGGAAAGCTTTTCTGGGCCCTGGTAGGTGTTGCTGATGCAGCTGGTCGAGCCGCCCGCGTAGCCGTCGTGGCCCGACCCGACCCGGTAGTTCCGGTTGAGGTCCACGCCCCAGGAGTCGCGCCGGCCCGGGTCGGCGTTCTCGTCCGGGCAGTGGTTGGTCAGGTTCCGGCGCTGCGACGCGAAGTTGTAGAAGCTGTAGTTCGCGCCGTCCGGGTTGTTGGACAGGATGAAGAAGACGTCGGTGTTGTCGACGATCTTCTTCGTCTCCTTGTCCGAGTTGTAGTTCTGCACCAGACGCTCGGCGGCCTCCAGCGACGTCGTCGCGGGTACCCACTCGCGGGCGTGGTCCTGCGCCTGGATCAGCACACCCGGGTTGCGCCCGTCGCGGTGCTTGCCGATGCGCAGCACGGGGATCGTCGCCTCACCGCGCGGCGGCTCGCCCGCCGGCGCGCCAGCGCGCTTCTGGTCCAGGAAGTCGGTGAGCGCGATCGGGCCGGATGTCGGCGCGACGATGCCGGTGCCGGCGTTGGTCCGGTACGGGTGGGCCCGGTCGATCAGCCCCGCCGACCGGGTGCGTAGCGCCGCCGCCACCTCGGCGGCCGTGCTGGCGAGCTCGCCGGCGGCGTTCTTGGCGAGCAGGACGCGTACCGCCTTGCCGCTCACCTCGACCGCGAGCGGCAGGTCCGCCCCCGGCCGGTTGACGAACTCGACTGTGATGTCGTTGCCGCCCTCATGACCCCACGCCGCCGAGCTGACCACGACTGCCGACTGCCCGGTGCCACCGATCGTGGCCATCGCCTTGCGCTGGTAGCCGTTGGTCTTGTGCGGCAGGTAGACGATCTGGGCGATCTTCGGGTAATCGCGGGCGATTTCCTCGGCGCGCTGGTAGAGCTGCTGCGGGGTCCGGTACCCGTCGACGAGGTTCCACTTGTAGCCCGGCTTGTCCGTCAACGGTGGCGGGGCGTTCTCCAGCCAGTCGGAGACCTTGCCGGTGGCCACGCCGCCGGTCGCGCTGGTGACCCGGATCTGGTCCGGGCGGGTGTCCAGCTTGAACAGGTTCCGGTGGAACATGTACTGCCCGGAGTCGACGAACCGACTCATCGTCCGGGCGAGGCCGAACGAGGTGCCCGGGCCCGAGTCGTTCTCGAGCTGCATGCCGACGATCGGGTTCGTCTGCGCACCCTCGGTGGTACGCGCCTCCACGTAGAGGAAGCCCTGCCCCTTTGTGGTGAACCAGTCGGCGCGGGCGATCCGGACCGTGGCCTGGTGCGCGGCGGGCTGGGCCGCTCCCGCGCGGAGCGCCGGCAGGCCGCCGTCGGCCTCCTCGCTCCAGGTGAAGCCCTCCTCCTCGCCGAGGATCTCGGCGCCCATCGCCTCGAGTGCGGTGACCTGCTCGCCGGTCACCACCGCCTCCGCCTCGATGCCGTCGGGGACGCGCTGGAGGCCGTGTTCGAGGTCGAAGCCGGCGTCGACGACCTTCTCCAGCATCTCGGCGCCGGTCAGTTGGATGCGTACGTGGCGAATCGGGTCCTGATGCTCCAGATGGGAGCGTTTCGTGTCGGTTGATGCGGCGGGCTCCGCGCCCACCGCCGCGGGCGCGCCCGCCATGAGCGTGCTTCCCACCAGGGCGGGCAGTACGAGGAGCGCGATGCGCAGTTTGGTGCGCCGCATGCTTTCCCCTTCCACGTTGTTGACGTGTGCGGTCTCCGATCGGGTGGGTGGAACCTATCGGTGCCAGTGAAATTCGACCGTGCTTGATCTGCGCAGTTGACCGAATCTTGAGCTTTGCCGCCGGACGGGGTGCCACCTTGCCGGACGAAAACCTTTTCGGCAAGGTGTCCGGCCGATTAACGGCTTGTTCTGCGAACACCAGGGCCGCGGCCTTGCTGCCGGAGTCGAGCGGCTCGTTCGATTGACAGTAATCGATTGAGATCTCCGGTTGCAGAGGTGAGTTGAGATGACCGTGACTCGGCAGGGCTCCGCCGGACTCCGCTGGCGCCGCCGGCTGCTGGTGATCGCCGCGGCGCTGGCGGTGGCGATCCCGACCGTGGTGGCCAACCCGCCACCGGCCGCTGCCGCGGCGAAGACGGTGTGGATTCCGGCGCGGTGGACGCAGACCGGCGAGGTGCCCTGGGTGCCGGAGCGCACCCGGGAGTCGGCCAACTTCATCCTGCTCTGGGGTGATCGGTCCGGCACCGACCCGCGTAACGCGACAGGCGAATACCGGTTCGACCCGGCCAACGTCCTCGACCAACTCGAACGGCTCTATTCCTACTACATCAACGACATGCGCTTCACCCCGGAGGCCGGGCTGCTCGCCCAGCACAAGATCATCGTGATCGTGACCCGGACCTGGTCCAACGCTCCACTGGACGCCTGGGCCACCGGCGGTTCGACCGACGGCCGGGTCGGCGTGATCAACATCGCGCCGGGGGCGGCGCAACCCGGCTCATGGGGCCTGGCCCACGAACTCGCCCACGTGTTCCAGAACTACACCTTCCTCGGCCGCTCGGGATACGGCTTCACGCACCCCTCGGCAGGTACGTTCTGGGAGGCCAGCGCCGAGTTCATGGCGATGCAGGTCTATCCGACCACGGCGGCGGGCGACCTGACCCGGTTCATCCGCACCGAGAACCTTGCCTACAGCAGCAGCCGGCACCACTACGGCGCCTGGATGCTGTTGCAGTACATCAAGGAGCGCGACGGGTTGGCCATGTTCAACCGGCTGTGGAACGAAGCCCGCAACACCGAGCACCCGCTGGAGACGTACCGGCGGATCGCCGGGATCACCCAGTCCGAACTGAACCGGCGGGTCGGCGAGTACGCCCAGCGCAATGTCACCTGGGACTACGCCAACCGGGCCGACTTCATGCCCTTCATCAACCGGCTCTACCCCTTCATCACCGCCTACAACGGGGTACCGGTCGACGCGGTCAACGCCGCCGCCGGCCACTTCCGCATCCCGGACGCCCTGGCTCCCTCCGACTACGGCTACAACAAGATCAAGCTCGTGCCGCAGCAGGACGGCGGCCTGATCCGGTTGCGGTTGCGGGGGCACGTCAACGCCGCTGCCAACTCCGGCTGGACCTTCGGCTTCGTGGCGCTCCGCAACGGGGTGCCCCGGTACGGGCCGCTCACCGTGGCGACCGACGCCGAGATCAGCTTCCAGACCCAACCCGGCGAGCGGGAGGTGTACCTGGTGGTCACCGGCACGCCCGGCGTGGTGCACAGGTACGCCTTCCTGGAGGGTTACCCGCGCAACTACCGCTACCCGTACCAGTTCCGGGTCAGCGGGGCGGTTCCCGCCGGCCACGAACCCGGTTACGTACGACCGGCCGCGCCCGGCGGTGGCCGGTGGCACAGCAACGGCGGCGGCTGGGTGGACGCCCGCGCCAACGTCGCGGCGACCGCCTACGTGGGCCCACGCGCAGCGGTATACGGCAACAGCACCGTCACCGGCAACGCCCGCGTCGAGGACCTCGCCTGGATCAACAGCGGTGCCACCGTCGGCGGCAACGCGGTGGTCAAGAACAACGCGCTCGTCCAGGGCGGGGCCAATCTCGGTGGCAGCGTGATCATCGGCGGCGACGCCGAGCCGGCGACGGCGTGCAGCTCGGGCACCTACCTGATCTTCAACCCGGATCGGCGCTGCGACGGCGGCCCCGGCGAGACCGACATCAACCCGCCGTACACCCTCTTCACCGACGCCCAACTGGCCCTCGGCGGCGGCACCCCGACGCCCACTGTCAACCCGACCCCGCCGACCCCGACCGCCACGCCGGGGCCGACGTCCCCGACGCCCACTCCGGGAGCGGGCGGCTGCACGGCCAGCTACGCGATCACCGGGCAGTGGCAGGGCGGCTTCCAGGCCGAGGTGACCGTCCGGGCGGGCAGCGGTGCGATCTCCGGCTGGACGGTCACCTGGACGTTCGCCAACGGCCAGGCTGTCACCCAGTACTGGAGCGCCACGCTTACCGGCAACGGGTCGACGGTGACCGCGACCAACGCCGCGTACAACGGCACCCTCGCCCCCGGCGCGACCACCAGTTTCGGCTTCATCGGCTCGACCGGCACGACAAACACCGCGCCCACCCTCAGCTGCCAGGCCCGCTGAGGCCGGCGCTCTGCCGGTGCGGCGTCGGCGACGTCGCACCGCCGCCACCCGTCCCGTTCCCGTCCCGATCAGGAGACCCCATGCGACGACGACCCATGCTCCGCGCGCTGGCCGCCGGCTGCGTCGCGGCCCTGGCCGCGAGCGTGGCCCTCGCGCCACCCGCCTCGGCCGCCAACCCCATCATCACAAGCATCTACACCGCCGACCCCGCGCCGCTCGTGGTCGGCAACACGATGTACGTCTACGCCGGTCGCGACGAGGCACCGACGGGCACGAACAACTTCGTCATGCGCGAGTGGCACGTGCTGTCGACCACCGACGCGGCGAACTGGACCCACCATGGCGCGCGGGCCAACATCGGCACCTTCGGCTGGGCCGGCGCCGACGCCTGGGCCAGCGAGGTCGAGCACCGTAACGGCCGCTACTACTGGTACACCTCGGTCAACGGCAACGGTCCCGGCTGGATGAACATCGGCGTGGCAGTCGCCGACAGCCCGCTCGGCCCGTTCACCGACGCCAAGGGCGGCCCGCTGATCAGCGACAGCACCCCGAACTCCAGCCCGCTGAACATCGACCCGACCGTCTTCGTCGACGACGACGGCCAGGCGTACATGTACTGGGGCGGCTACTGGGGAGCCCGGGCGGTGCGGCTGGCCAGCAACATGATCGACACGGTCGGCTCGGTGGTCACCCCGCAGGGGCTCACCAACTTCTGGGAAGCGCCGTTCATGTTCAAGCGCAACGGTCTCTATTACCTGCTCTACGCGGCGAACGACACCCAGGGCTGCGTCACCTCGTCGAGCTATGCCTGCCAGCGCTACGCCACCGCGACCAACCCGATGGGCCCGTGGACGCACCGGGGCGTGCTGCTCGGCCAGGTCTCCTCGACCACCAACCACGCGGGCGCGGCACAGCTCAACGGCCAGTGGTACCTGGTCTACCACAACGCCAACGCCCCCGGCGGCGGCAACTTCCGCCGCTCGGTCGCGGTGGACCGGATGTACTTCAACGCCGACGGCACCATCCAGCCGGTGGTGCAGACCAGCACCGGCCCGCCGCCCAACCCGGGTGGCGGCACCCCGCCGCCCACCGACGTCAACCTCGCGCCGAGCGCGACCGCGTACACCTCGTACGTGTCGTCCTGGGAGAGCCTGGCCGCGATCAACAACGGGGGCACACCGAGCAGTTCCGCCGACCGCACCAACCTGGCCTACGGCAACTGGCCCGAGCAGGGCACACAGTGGATCGAGTACCGCTGGCCGAGCGCGCAGCACATCAACCGCACGGCCACCTACTGGTTCGACGACAACCAGGGCATCGACCTGCCCGCCTCCTGCCAGGTGCAGTACTGGAACGGCAGTGCGTACGTCAACGTGCCCAACCAGTCGAGCTGCGGGGTGGCCGGTGACACCTACAACGTCACCACGTTCGGCACGGTCAGCACGACCCGGCTGCGGCTGAACATCACGTCCCGCACCGGCTACTCCACGGGAGTCCTGGAATGGATGGCGTTCCGCGCATGAGCAGACGTTCCGGCCTGGCCGCCCTGGTCACGGCGGCCCTGGTGGCCAGCACGCTTGTGGTCTCCGGCGCGCCCGCGCGGGCCGAGCAGACAATCGGCTATCCCACCTTCACCGGCCCCGCCGTGCCGGCCCCACCCGTCGGCTACTCCACCGGCAACACCATGCAGGCGATCTACGACGCGGAGAGCGCCGGCACCGACTTCTGGATCGACCGGCTGCTGGCCCGTCCGGGCAACGATCCGGCCGGTACCTGGCTGATGACCCGGGGGCGTGGCCTGTTCATGTCCACCCACAACCCGTCGGTGATCGGCTTCGGCGGCAACACCGCCTACTGGGACAACATCAGCAGCCAGGGCGCCTACACCATCACCGTCGGCTCCGGCACCCTCAGCGAGCAGGTGGCGCAGCGCTGGCAGGCGCCCAGCCACTGGCGCAGCGTGCACACCGGCGGATCGCTGCGCGCCGAGGTCACCAAGTTCATCACCCACCAGAACGTCGCGGTGACCAACCTGACCCTCACCAACACCGGCTCGGCCAGCAGCACCGTGCAGCTGCGGGTCACCTCGCCGTACGCCACCACGGCCAGCGGCACCGAGCTGACCGGCAGCCGGCAGGTGAAGAACAACCTGACCACCATCCGGCCGCGGCTCTCCGGCGACGGGTTCACCGTCAGCGGCGGCGCGCTGACCCGCTCGGTCACCCTCGGCGCGGGCCAGCGCGTCACCACCAAGGTCCAGTTGGGCGTCGTCACCGACGAGATCCCCGAGTCGCTGACCGAGTACACCAGCTACCGCAACGCCACCCCGGCCGCCGCCTTCGCCACCCACGTACGCGACTACCACCGCTGGTGGGCGGAGAACGTGCCGTACCTCGACGTGCCCGACCCGGCGATCAAGAAGAACATCTACTACCGCTGGTGGCTGATGCGCTTCAACCACCTGGACGTCGACATCCCCGGGCAGGACTTCCAGTTCCCCACCTCCATCGAGGGGGTGACCGGGTACAACAACGCAATCGTGCTGACCCAGCCGATGCACGTCGACGACCTGAAGTACCTGCGCAACCCGATCTTCTCGTACGGACCCTGGCTGTCGGTCGGCCAGTCCTCGGCCAACGGCCGGTTCATGGACAATCCCGGTGACCCGGAGAACTGGTCGAACAGCTACACGCAGTACCTCTCCGAGGCTGCCTGGCGGGCGTACCAGCTGCACGGCGGGCAGCCGGCGATGCTGCACAACTTCGCCCGGTACGCCGAGATGGACGTCAAGGGCCAGCTCGCCACCTACGACACCAACAACAACGGGGTCATCGAGTACGACTGGGGCGCGATGACCGGCAACGACGCCGACGCGGTCTCGTTCCACTGGCGCTCGGGCAACCTCGACCGGGCCGAGGGCGCGTACCTGTACAGCAACGCCCTGGCCGCCGCGCAGGCGTACACCCTGCTCGGCAACACCACCAAGGCCACCGAGTTGCAGAACCTGGCCAACCGGGTCCGGGACGGCATCGTCAACGTGCTCTGGAACCCGAGCCGGCGACTGCTGGAGCACCGGCACGTCGCCACCAACACCCACGTGCCCTGGAAGGAGATCAACAACTACTATCCGTACGCGGTCGGGCTGATGCCGAACACCGCCACCTACCGGGAGGCGCTGCGGCTCTTCAACGACCCGGCCGAGTATCCGATCTTCCCCTTCTATACCGCCAACCAGCGGGACAAGGCCGCGGCGGCGGCCGCCGGCAACCCCGGCAGCAACAACTTCTCCACGATCAACTCCACCGTGCAGTTCCGGCTCTACTCCTCGGTGCTGCGCAACTACCCGAACCAGTGGATGACCGCCGAGCACTACAAGAAGCTGCTCTACTGGAACGCCTGGGCGCAGTACGTCAACGGCAACACCCAGTGGCCGGACGCCAACGAGTTCTGGTCCAACTGGAACGGCTCGTCGATCACCTACCGCTCCTGGATCCACCACAACATTCTGGGCAGCAGCAACTGGACGGTCATCGAGGACGTCGCCGGCCTGCGGCCGCGCAACGACACCACAATCGAGCTGCACCCGATCCCGATCGGCTGGTCCCACTTCGCGGTGAACAACCTGCGCTACCGCAACGCCAACCTGAGCGTGGTCTGGGACGACCCGGCCGACGGGGTCACCCGCTACCCGGGCGTCCCGCAGGGTTACTCCGTCTACCTCAACGGCACCCGGGTGGCCACCGTGGACCGGCTGACCCGCGTGCTCTACAACCCGTCGACCGGGTCGGTGACCCTGCCGGCGGGCGGCAGCACCACCTTCAGCGCCGCCTTCGCCGGTTTGCAGGCGCCGCAGCAGGTCAGCCACAACAGCCCCCGGATGGTGGACGTGTTCGCCAAGGCGGGTGTCGACCTGACCTCGACCACGCCGAACCTGGCGCAGGGCGCGACCACGTCGGCGTCGTACACCGCCTCGGGCACCGCCACCGGCGCGGCGGTCGACGGATTCCCCACAAACGCGCCGATCTGGGGCACGACCGGCTCGCCGAACGCCACCGACTGGTACGAGGTCAACTTCGGCCAGACCCGTACCGTCGATGACGCCTGGCTGTACTTCCGCGACGACCGGGCCGGCAACCGCTACCGGGCGCCCGCCGCCTACACCGTGCAGTACCTCAACGGCGGCACCTGGCTGACAGCCGCGAGTCAGGTGCGGACCCCGGCGACGCCCCGGGCCAACCACAACCGGGTCCGGTTCACCCCGGTCAGCACCCAGCGGATCCGGATTCAGGTGACCCACGCCGCTGGCTTCCGCACCGGCCTGACCGAGCTGAAGCTGTACGCCCGGGGCGGCGCACCGCCCCCATCGGGCCGCTCGGCCGGCTGAACGGTCAGCGACCAGCGCGGTGGGCAGGTGCGCACCTGCCCACCGCCGGGTGTGCGTCGGCGACCGCCAGTTGGTGGATGTACGGCCGAATGAGCGGTGCGACGACCTGCTCCGGCGACCAGGGGCACCAGGTCGAATAGACGTAGGGGCGGACGAGCGGCAGCTGGGCCGACTCCGCCGGCCAGGCGCCGACCGACGGCACCAAGAACTCGGGTGGGTACCAGGACAGGTTCTCGAACTCCCACGTGTCCGGGCTGCTCCACGAGTCCAGGCGGTGCCGGAACTCGCGGGTGTAGCGCGTCTCCCGCCAGATGTGGGTGACCATGGCGGCGACCATCCACATCAGTCCCAGCCCGACGAAGCAGTACCCGAGGATCAGCACCCGTAGCCCCCAGCGCGAGTCCAGCGCGGCGGCGGTCACGCCACTGCCGATCGCCGTCGCCGCGAGGCTGATGACCAGATACCACAGGCGTGCCGTCTCGCTCTTGAAGAGGCTTCCGAGGCGCTGGCGGGAGGCCACCAGCCACGGTCGCTGCACGAACGCGACCTTCTCCCGCTGCACGAGACGGCGGTTGATCTGGCGGCAGCCGGCGCGGTACGTGGCCGCGCCGAGCAGACCCAGCGCGGTCGCCAGCTTGAGAAGCCGACCGGGTCGGTCGTCGATGTACGCGCACCATTCCTCCGCGTAGATCTCCGCCTCGTCAGGGCTCCGGGCCCACCAGCGTGCGGCGATCCGGACGATCCGGCGGGCCGGTGCGGACGAGAGATCCCACAGCTCGTTGACAACGATGCCGACGAGGATGGCGATGACCGTCTTCACCGCTGAATGCCCAGGCAGCCGTGTGCCCACCGCAGGCCGGATGCCGCCGCTGCGGGACGGCGCTGCCGGAGCACCCCGACTGCCCACGCCCGGCCGGTGGGGGTGAGAGCGTAGAACCGCCGTCGTGGCCGGTTCTCTTCCGGATGCCGATCCTCCCAGCGGGCCGTTGCCAGTCCGCCATCGGTCAGCCGTTCAAGGATCTTGTACACGGTGGGGCTACCGAGTTTGGTTGCCTTCGCGATGGCCCATCCGTGCAGCTCGAATCCGTCCGCGTTGAGCAGCGCCTCCAGGACGTCGAGCATCGACGGCGTGATCCGGACCGGCCCGTCTCCCATGGGCGGCAGTCTAGGCCACTGTGGAAGGTAGGTGAAACAAGCCCGGCGCCTGCCGTGGTCGACGTACTTCCACCTATCCTCCTAGGATGCCTTACGCGATGTGACACCCGCGACCAGAGCTGAACGCGCCAGGTGCCGCCCGTCCGGGTGGGGACGGGCGGCACCTGGACTCGACTGGAGACGACTCCGCTCAGCAGAGACCGCCGCAGCCGCCGGTGTTCGGTGGCGGCCCGTTCAGCCAGGGCTGGGACAGACCGGGCACATGCTCCGGCTGGGCCCCGGTGATCCGCGGCTCGGAGAAGACCGTGTTGTACGCGTTGGCGGTGTCGTCGACGTAGATGATGCCGGTCAGCTTGTTCTCCGGGATGGTGCCGTCGGCGTACTTCGGCGTCCAGTTGCGTACCGGCGTGATGTTCGTGCCGAGGATCCGGGTGAAACCGTCGCTGCCGCTGAGGATGGAGACCACGTCACCGGAGTAGTCCGGGTTGACGTACCCATGGTCCTCGGGGTCGCCGTGGCCGCTGCCGTCGTCACCCCCGTCGTCACCACCACCGTCGTCCCCTCCGTCGTCGCCGTGCTCGCCGCCACCGCCGGGCTTGTCGTCGGAGTCGTAGTACATGTTGACGCCGTCGTCGCAGCTGCCGCTCGCGTCGCAGGTGGTGATGGTCTGGCTGCCGGAACTGTGCGTCGAACTGTTGAAGATGACCGACTCCACCTTGATCGTGCCGACCTCCTTGCCGTCCTCGTCGTAGACGTAGTAGATCGTTTCGAGCCAGGTGTCGAGCTTTCCCTTCGTCGAATGGGTCTTCGAGGTGGTCTCGCTGACCAGGCGTCCGTGCGCGTCGAAGACCGTGGTGCTCTCCTCGATGTAGAGGTCGCCCGGCTCACCCCGCTCCTCGTACTGGTGCAGGACCGTGTTGCCGCGCGACCCGTCGGCGTTGAAGTGGTTCCGCGTCGACCCGCCCGGCACCAGGTCCACCACGTCCCGCGATCCGTCGGCGTAGTGCAGCTGGTAGTCGAAGTCGTCGAACCAGCCACCCTTCTCGGTCTTCACGACGCCGCCGTACGCGGCGGGGCTTTGCCCCGTCACGCCGCGCTCGTACTCCACGAAGTGCGAATCGAACGGCGTGACCAGGGAACCGCTCAGGGGATCGCCGATGCTCTGCGAGATCTTGCCGCGGCCGATCGCGACGCCGTCGCGCCGCACCGACAGTTTCAGCTCGTCGAACTGCTTCAGGTCGACGCCCAACCGGGTGTAGGTGTCCTGCCGGACCGGCATCGCGAAGATCCCGAGCGCCGGCAGGTTCGTCGCCTCCTCCTTGAGCTTGAGGATCTCCTCGGGGAACGCGATGAAGCTGCCGCGCCCGTACGAGAAGGTCGGCAACTTGTTGACCGAGGCCAGCTCCGCGACCACCTGGAGGCTCGGGGTGCTCTGCGGGTCCCAGGGGTCGGTGCCGGCGGCGAGTTCGTCGGCGTCGCTGAAGCCGTCCCGGTCGCTGTCGGCCACCCGCCAGGAGAGGTAACAGCCGGTCGGGTCGCAGAACCGGGCGTACGACAGCTTGGCCCGCTGGGACGGTTTCTCCGCCGAGGCGGCGGTGCTGATGGTGGTCAACGAGAGGGGTATGGCGAAGAGTATGGCGGCGGCCAACGCCGCTCTTGCACGGTGACGAGGGATCATGGGGCGTACGGTCGCACCGGCGCCGCCTCGGCGAAGTCCTTGTGTCGGCAACCGGTCGGGCCCTCCCCAGCCTGGGAAAAACCCCAGCTAGGGTGTGCCTGCCGTACCGGCTCGACGAAGGTGGCCAACGTGGACCTCGACCGGCGTGCCGCGCAGCCGGAGGATGCCGACCAACTGCTGGCCGCCGCCGACCAGACGAACGACCCGGTGACCGCCGCCCGCCTGGTGGCGGAGGCGTTCGTCGCACTGTCGCGCACGGCCGAGCCCACGGTCCTGCCGCCGATCGTGCGGCGGCTGGGGGAGTTGCGTACCCGTTCGGCGCAGCCGGAGGTCGAGTTCCTGCACCACGCGATCGCCTGCGCCGTCGGCGCCCGGACCGGACGCCGGATCGCGCCCCGCGACACGGACCACGCGCTGCGCCTCTTCGCCACCGCGGTCCCGCACGACGATCCGCTGTACGTGGAGTGCGCGATGATCGCGACGTTGAGCGCCCTGCGGCCGGATCGCATCCGGCCGGACTTCGCGGAGCTGGTCGAGCGGTGGGTGCCGGACGAGGCGACCGAGCCGGCGCGCCGGGCCCGGTTCACCACGATGCTCGGCATGGGCGACGCGTGGTCGGGGGAGCTGTTGCGTGGTCGGGTGACGCTGCGCCGGGCCCACGCGTACGCGATCGAGGCCGGCCGGCTCGACCTTCAGGCCGAGATCGTGTCGTGGCTGGCCAAGTGCGAGGCGCTCTGCGGTGACCTGGCGGAGTCGCGTCGCCAGCTGGCCTCGGCGCGGCTGCTGGCGGCCCGGTCAGGTTCGGCGTGGGTGGGCTTCCACATCGCCGAGTGTGCCGCCGCCCTGCATCTGGCCAGTGGCGACGCCGAGGCGTGGGTCGGTGTGGTCGGGCGGCTGGTCGACTCGGCGATCGGCTCCAACTCGGGCCTGGTCTTCGAGCACCGCTGTGAACTCGCCACCCACCATGCGTTGCGCGGCGACGCCGCCACCGCACGGACCATTCTGGAGACTGTCGGGGAGCCGTCCCTGGACTGGCCGGGCGCGCCGGCGCTGCCGGCCTGGCGAGCGTGGATCACGAGCCCCGAGGACCGGGCGTCGATGGCCTGGCTGGAACGCGCCCTCACCGGGCTGAACCGGCCGGTGGAACGGTTGTCGCGGGCGCGGCTGGCGTGGCTGCTCGGTGCCCAGCACGCCCGCCTCGGCCGGCGGGTCGACGCGATCCGGTTGCTGGAGCTGGCGAGCAGCGAGTACGCGGCGACCGGCGCGGCCGGTCTGCTCGCCCGGGTGGCCGTCGACCTCGCATCGGTAACCGAGGCGGTCTGGCCTGCCGATTCACCGCCGAGCCGTAGCCCCGACGCGCCGGACGGTGTCGGCGGGACGGGCGGTGCCGTGGCGGCGGGCGCGGCTGTCCGGCTGACCGCGACGGAGCGCCGGGTGGCGGCGGCGGTGGTGGAGGGGCTCAGCAACCAGGAGGCCGCTGGGCGGCTGGCGGTGTCGACCAAGACGATCGAGTTCCACCTCGGCAACATCTACCGCAAGCTCGGCGTGCGCAACCGGGCCGAACTGGTCCGGCACCTGTTGCGCCGACCGCCGGTCGGTTGACTGCCGGTGGCCGGTCAGCCCTTGATGGCACCGATCAGGACGCCCTTGACGAAGTGCCGCTGGATGAACGGGTAGACGGCGACGATCGGGGTGAGGGTGACGATGACCACCGCCATCTTGATCGCCTCGGTGGGCGGCATGCTGACTCCGCTGCTGCCGCCGGAGGTGTTCGGTGCCTGCCCGGCCAGCAGGTAGCTCTGCAACACCCGCTGGATCGGATACATGTCGTTGCTGTCGATGAAGAGCACGGCGTCGAACCAGACGTTCCAGTAGGCGACCGCGTAGAAGAGGCCGACCACGGCGATCACCGCCCGCGACAGCGGCAGGACGATCCGGGCCAGGGTCAGGAAGTCGTTGGCGCCGTCGATGCGGGCGCTGTCGAGCAGTTCCTGCGGGATGCCCTGGAAGAAGCCCCGGACGACGACCAGGTTGAACACGCTGATCGCGGGGGGCAGGATCAGCGCCCAGATGGTGTCCTTGAGCCCCAGCCCGGTGACCACGAGGTACTTCGGCACCAGCGGCGGGTAGATCAGGAACGGCAGCAGGAAGTACGCCAGCAGCCACCGGTGGCCGAGTGAGCGCGGCCGGGACAGGCCGTACGCGGCGAGCACCGTCACGGTCAGCGCGATGGCGGTGCCGATGACGGTGACCAGGGTGCTGATCCAGAGTGCCCGGGTGACGGCGCCGCCGGCGAAGATGGTCTCGTAGGCGGAGGTGTCGATCCCGCGTGGGATGACCACGAGGCCGCCGGCCTCGGCGATGGTTTCGCGGCTGGAGAGGCTGGTCACCAGGATCACCCAGAGCGGGAAGAGCACGCTGAGTACGAGCAGGCCGAGCAGCAGCGCCTTGCCGGCCTGGCCGACCGCTGTGGGTTTCTCCTCCCACACCGGTCGGCGGGTGGGCGGGCGGGGCGCTTTCCGGGCGACTGTGCTGGTCATGACTTCGAGTAGATCCCTCGTTCGCCGAGCAGGTGTGCCACCTTGTTGGCGGCCAGGATCAGGCAGAGCCCGACGGCGGCCTTGAAGAGGCCGGCCGCGGCACCGTAGCCGTAGTTTCCGGTGGCGATGGAGAAGTGGTAGACGAAGGTGTCGAGTACCTCGGAGGCCTGTCGTCCGACGGCTTCGCGTTGTAGCAGGAACTGTTCGAAGCCGACCGAGAGCGCGTCGCCCAGCCGCAGGATGAGCAGCAGTACGATCACCGGGCGCAGGCCGGGCAGGGTGATGTGCCAGAGTCGGCGCCAGCGGCCGGCGCCGTCGGCCGCCGCCGCCTCGTAGAGGTTCTGGTCGATGGTGGAGAGCGCGGCCAGGAAGACGATGGTGCCCCAGCCGACGTCCTTCCAGACCGCCTCGGCGGTGACCAGGATGATGAAGGTGTCCGGGTTCGTCATGATGTTCCACGGCTCCATGCCCGCCTCGCGCATCGTCTGCGCGAGCAGGCCGGCGCCGCCGAACATGGCGACGAAGAAGGTGACCACCAGTACCCAGCTGAAGAAGTGCGGCAGGTAGACGACGGTCTGGATGAAGCCACGCAGTCGGCTGGAGAGCAGGCTGTGCAGCGCGATCGCCAGCAGGATCGGCAGCGGAAAGAAGAACACCAACTGGAACGCGGTGATCGCCAGGGTGTTGCGGAATGCGCCCCAGAAGTTCGGGTCCTCGAAGAGGAGCTGGAACTGCCCGAAGCCGATCCAGTTGCTCTGGACGAATGCCTCCAGCGGGTTGCTGCCGAGGTACGGGTTGTAGTCCTGGAAGGCGATGACGTTGCCGACAATCGGCACGTAGCTGAAGACCAGCAGGATGACGAAGCCCGGGGCGACCATGGCCAGCAGTTGCCAGTCGCGGCGCAGCCGGGCCCGCAACGGGATCCGGCGATGGCCGGGGCGGCGCGCGGGCGGCTGTGCCGGCGGGTTCGCCCCGCGGGGCCGGGACCTGTCGGTCCCGGCCTCGAAGGGTGCGTGACTGGTGCTCATCAGTTGCCCTTGGGCAGCGACTCCGCGAGCAGGCGCCGGGCCTCTTCGCCGCCGTTGGCCTTCCACTCCTGCACGATGGACTCGACGTCGGAGAGCGGCCGGCGGCCGCGCAGTACGTCGTTGAACCGGTCCTCGGTGGGCACCTGGTTGGCCTTGTAGGCGGCCGGCATCTCCAGCTTCACGCCGTACCAGGGGTCCTTCTCCAGGTACTTCACCATCTCGTTTGAGTAGGTCAGCAGGTCCGGGACGTAGTTGGGGGTGTCCGGGAACGGCCCGATGGCCGGGTTGCGGCCGCTGATGAAGAAGTACTGGTTGGCGATTTCCTTGAAGGCCAGGTCGGTCTTGCGTGGTCCGTCCGGGGTCGGGGTGTGGTGTTTACCCTCGACTCCGTAGTCGCGCAGTTGCGCCTCCTGGCTGCCCAGCGGGGCGGAGCACCAGTTGATGACGCGCAGCAGTTCCTCAAGACGTTCCTTGCCGACGCCCTTTTTGACGAAGGTGAACGAGATCGGCTCGTCGTCGCCCCAGACCAGCGGGTCGCCGCCGGTGGCGGAGAAGATCGGCACCGGCTGGATGTTGAGCTTGGCGTTGACCTTCTGGTACTCGGCCTGGGCCGGCTGCCACATGCCGATACCGGCGCGGCTGAAGACGATCGCGCCGTTCTTGGCGAAGAGTTGGGCGGCGTCGGCACCTCTGCTGGCGACGATGTCCGGGTGGACCAGGCCGTCCTGGTAGATCTTGGCCATCACCTCCAGGGCCTGGCGGAACTCCGGGGTCTCGTACTTGAACTCGGGGGTGCCGTCGGAGGTCAGCCGCCAGCCCTGCTTGGAACCGGGCACCTTGTGGTACATCTGGATCATGGCGAAGACGTCGTCGAAGGCCCACACCTTCTTCGCCGGGTCGGTGACCTCCTTCGCCATCGCCAGCAGTTCGTCAAGCGAGGTCGGAACGGTCAGGCCGCGGGCGTCCAGCAGGTCTTTGCGGGTGAACATCGCCCACGGGAACGGCCCGTCGGTCGGGTTGGGCACGGCGGCGAGGCGGCCGTTCCAGATGGCGTGCCGCCAAGCCCCGGTGGGGAAGGCGGCGAGCGTCGGGTAGGCGTTGGCCGCGTCACCCTTGAGGGCGTCGGTGAGGTCCTCGAAGAGTACGCCGATGGCCTCGGCGAAGCGCGGGATCTTCTCCACCTCCCAGCCCGGCACGCAGAGCAGCTCCGGGACGTCGCGGCCGCCGAACATGGCGTTGAGCTTGTCCGCGTACGTGTTGCCGTCCTGGATGGTGAAGTTGACCGGAACGCCGAGCTCAGCGTTGACCGCCTGGAGGTAGGCGCTCTGGGCGATTCCGGGCGGTGTGGGACCCCACTGCGGGGTCATCGCGGTGATCTCCTTGCCGCTGCTGCCCGGCTTCTCAGTGATCAGGTCGACCAGATTGCTCGGATATTTGGTGTATCCGTCCGGCACCGGGCGGGTGCCGATGATGTCGGGCGCGATCCTGTTGGCGAGGTCCTTCTGCGCCGGCAGGATGTCGGCGAAGGCGTCCAGGTTCTGCGCGGTGCCGCTGCCGGCCGGTTTCTCGGAGCAGCCGGCGAGCAGTGGGCCGCCGGCGACGGTGGCCGCGCCGAGGCCCGCCAGGCCGAGGAAGGTGCGGCGGCTGCTCCTCGCACCGGAGTGCTGATATGTCATCGGTCTTCCCCTTCGAGAAGGGCTCGGTCGCGAACCGACGCGCACGAGTGCGCGACTTCGTCTGGATGCTAAACAAACTAATCGACGGCCGTGACACCGGCAAGAGCCCGGGTGGCCGCGACGCGCGGCGGGCGCCCCGGTGGCATCCCGGCGGCTGGATGGGATTTGCGCTGGGTGGCTTAAGCTTGTGAGTGGTACTCGACTTTTGGTCCAGACAAGACTGAGGTGCGATCGTGGTGGACGGTACCGCCGTGGCGGGCGACGAACAGGACAGGCCCAAGTTGGACACCGGTGTGCCGCAGACAGCCCGGATCTGGAACTACCTGCTCGGCGGCAAGGACAACTTCGCCGCCGATCGCGAGGTCGGCGACCAGATCATCGCCAACCTGCCGCACCTCGCGCAGAACGCCCGGCTCTCCCGGGCCTACCTCACCCGCGCGGTGCGTTACCTGGCCGGCGAGGCCGGCATCCGGCAGTTCCTCGACATCGGCACCGGCCTGCCCACCGCCGACAACACCCACGAGGTGGCCCAGTCGGTCAACCCGCAGGCGCGCATCGTCTACGTCGACAACGACCCGTTGGTGTTGACCCACGCCCGCGCGCTGCTGGTCGGCACGCCCGAGGGCGCGACGGACTACATCGACGCGGACCTCCGGGACAGCGAGACGATCCTCCGGGAGGCGTCGCGGACGCTTGACCTGAACCAGCCGGTCGCCCTCATCCTGATGGGCATCCTCGGCCACGTCGAGTCCGACGACGAAGCCAAGTCGATCATCGACAACATCATGGCCAAGCTGCCCTCCGGCAGCTACCTGGCGATGTACGACGGCAGCGACACAAGTGAGGCGGTCACCGAGGCCGTACGGATCTGGAACATCTCCGCCAACCCCAGGTACCACCTGCGCAGCCCGGAGCGGATCGCGGCCCTCTTCGACGGCCTGGAGCTGGTCGAGCCCGGCGTCGTCTCGGTCACCCGCTGGCGCCCCGACGCCGCGAACCCGGCGCCCGAGGAGATCGACCAGTACTGCGCGGTCGGCCGCAAGCCGTAACCCGGGGCGGGGCGGCTGTGGTCACGGTCTTGACCACAGCCGCCCCTCCGGATCCGCGTACACCTCGGCGTACAACGCCGCAGGCAGATCCGACATGCTGCGCCGAATCCGATCCAGCGCGGCGTTGAGCAACTCGGCCCTCGAACCGTCGTAGCGACCATCTCGAATGTTCTCGCCGGTCAAAGCGCGTAGGAACCGGGTGAAGATGGCCGGGTGCTCGGCCTTGAGCAGGGCGGCGTTCTCGGCGAACCAGGCGACGATGGGGTGTCGGAGATTGGCGGGCCAGCCGTCGTCGGCCAGTACATCAGGCGCTGCGTAGGGCAGCACGGCGAATGGCGGTAGCACGGCGAGCCCCGGTGGTCGTGCTGGCGGGCGGGCACTGCCAACCGTCAGATGCCAAGTTCGGGAATAGTCATCGTTTTGTGGGTCGCCCATGCCGACGTCAAGCGTCAGCGCCACGAGCGCTGGCTGCATCAAGGCCGGATAAAAATCCCGACCTGCCCGGTACTTTGGACCGAACCGCGGGATCAGCACGTCAAGCGGCGTTTCGGCGGCCAGCTCTCGAAGCTCTGTGGCGCTGCTGCGGCCGGACCGTGACGAGTCCAAGAGCAGCTCATTGCACCACTCGGTCCACAACGGATCGTTCGTCATCTCCTCGGCGGTCGGCTGTGGGGTTGCGAGCCCGGGAAGGAGCGAGGTTTGCATGATCCGGTCGGCGAGTGCTCGGTGTGGCGTCGAGAGGTAGGGTGCTGCGGCGCGGCGGACGGCCAGGTGCAGCGCGGACCAGATAGGAAAGGCGAAACCGCGGAGCAGGTCGCGGGAGACCGACACATCCGGTCTCAGCTCATCGAACAGACCGACCGAACCGAGGATCAGAAAATCCGATGACGAGTGCTCATACAGTCGAACCGTCTGCTGGAATGGATTTTCCGGCGACTCCAGGCGGGTGGTGACGCCTATTCCGTTGTGCCCGAGCCAGGTGTGCCCCCGGGTCAGTGCCGTGCCGTCCCCGATGACTCCTGCCAGATCGGTAGGGAACTTCGCCTGGATGGGCGGTCTGTCCATTCGTGAGTCGATGACGCGGAACAGTCTTCCCAGGTGTGGCCCTGGATCCAGGTGTTGGCGCTCCCCAGACCCGAGCCAGTTGCGCAGTCCGAAGATGGCATCCCGCTGGCACCGCAGTTGGATGCTTACGGTTCTGCCGTCGCCATCCAGGCTCAGCCCACGCCAATCGATGCAGGTGTCCAACTGCCGCACGAGTGACTCGGGCATGTCCCGGGTGAACTCCTCGGGCAGCGCCGGCATGAGGCTGGGGCCGCCCTCCGCCTCCACGCCGATCGCCACGAGCTGCCCGCGTACGGCCGGTGACGGCGAATGGGCGGTGAGGTCGAGCGGCAGGTACGTGACGGTGTACGTCCCGGTCGCCAAGATGTCGAGCCCGGCGGGCCTGTCGGGCCCGCCGGTGACCCGGCTCCGGACCGCCCGGTCGATGATCGGAGTGTCGAGGATGCGGTGCTGGCAGCCGTGCTGCTCGACGTCGTTGATGAAGACCCGCACCGGCGGGAAGAAGAACGCCTCGCGGGCCCGCTCGATGAGCTGCTCCAGGGTGACCTCGGACCTGGTCGGGTCGATCCGGACCGCCACGCTGGTGCCGGGGCTCTTGCGGTAGCCGGCCTCCCGGCCGGCCCGGCTCGGGAACGGCGCGGGCAGCATCGGCTGCTCCTGCATGACGAAGAAGTCGTCGAGGCCGTCGAGCGAGAGGCGCAGCGGCACGGCGAGCGTGCCGTCGGGCATCCGTCGCCGGGTCGAGACCTCGATCCGGTCGCCGACGATGAACGAGGAGAGCACGCCGATGCCGAAGCGGCTGATGGCCTCGAAGTTCTGTCGCGGCTTGTTCTTGCGCAGGATGTCGGCCTTGAGTTCCTCGGAGCGGTAGTAGGAGCGGCCGACGCCGAGGAAGTAGCGCTGCACGATGCCCTGGTCCATGCCGCTGCCGGTGTCGTCCACCCGGAACCAGTAGCTACCGTCGGCGTCCTCCCAGGCCGAGACCCGCACCTGCATCGAGTCGGGATCGGCGTCGTGCAGGTAGAGGCTGAGCCGGCAGGCGTCGACGGCGTTCTGGAGCAGCTCCCGGACGAAGGCGTACGGATCGCTGTAGAGCTGCTCGCCCATGAACAGGCGCAGCACGTTGTGCCGGTCCAGCGAGAAGCGGTACTCCCCGTACCGGTAGCCGCTGCTCACGATGCCACTGCGGTCGATGGCGCCGGGCAGGGCCAGGGACCGCCACCGTTTGTCGCAGAAGTCCAGCAGGATCCGGCTACCGCGCAGCTCCTCCTCGACCACGTCGAGGAACGTGCGGATGGCGTGCTCGACCGCTGGTCTGCGGGGACTGGCCAGGAAGGGCAGCGGATAGTTCGGCGCCCGCGAGATGGGGAACCGGAAGCCGCGCGACGCCAGGTGCTTCGACCATTCGTCGTTGCTCACCGCTCGGGCGCCACCGGCCGCCTCGGCGAGTCGCAGGTGGGTGTAGACGGCGGCGGGCGAGCGGCTCTGGTCGAGGTCGAGGATGTCCGCCAGGCGCAGCAGGATCGCGCACATCCGTAGGTCACAGGCGGCCAGGAAGCTGGTGGAGAAGCGTTCGGACCGCAGCTGCTCGATCGGCTCGTTGTGGCTCTGGCAGAGCGTGGCCAGCCCGTCGGCGATGCCGACGCCATCCCAGGCGAGCGTGTCGTGCTCCAGCTGGAAGAGGTGCTCGGAGACCCGCTCCGCGTGCCGGGCGCGGCAGTAGTCGACCACCACGTCGAGCGGCAACTCGGTGGCCTGGCGGACCCGGACGTACGCGGCCGGGTTGTGGTCCAGGAACTGCCGGAAGTCCTCGTCGTCGGCGAGGTCGGCCAACTCCTGCGGCTCGTAGACCATGCCGATGTCGTGGAAGTACGCGGCGAGGATCAGCATCGCCGCCTCGATCGGCCGGAGCCGGTCCAACTCCGGGCCGAGGAGTTCCTCGACCAGCCGGATGACGTTCTCGGCGTGCTGCCGGTCGTGCATCGTGTAGTCGGGGAAGGTCTCCCGGACCAGGATCAGCTTGCCCGCGGCGTACTCCACGAGCTTTTCGACATTGGCGACGTCCGCTGCGCTGCCGCCCGCCCGGAGGACCTGCCAGAGCCCCACGCCGTACCCCTGTTCTCCAGTCGTGCCGAGTCAGGACATTCGCGGGATGACCACCGACTCGGCGATCACCCAGAGCAGCACGACGGCGCTGACCACGAAGAGCACCAGGTATGTCTCGTACCACCGGTAAAAGTTCCGCAGCTGGGGTGGGCTGCGGAACTCGCTGTCGAAGTACTTCGCGGTGAGTTCGCACTCCTCCCTCCGGTAGTCGATCCAGGAGAGCACGCCGGCCCCCACCAGCAGCACGGTGAAGGCGGCGACCAGGGTGGCCAGCAGGAGCAGGCCGCGTATCCCGAGCCGAGCCGTGTCGGCGCTGATGTCCCACTTCGAATAGCCGACGAAGAGCGCGAGCGCGGCGGTGACGAGCGCCGTGGTCAGGGTCTGAAAGATGGTGAAGAACCGGTAGACGTTCTCGTTCACCGTGTGGATCTGCTGGAGGATGTACCTGTACCGCTCGACGACGATTGTCGACACGTCCTCGGCATCCGGCATGCGTCAGATCGTACCGATCCGCTGCGCACCAACAGATCCGTCGACCGTACGCTCCGCAGTGGACCGGCCGACGCGGGTGCGCTGGATCAGGGCGACGCAGGCCAGCACCACAAGCGCGGCCGCGATCGAGGCCGGGGTGACGTGCTCGCCGAGCAGCAGCGCCGACCAGATCAGGGTGAGTACCGGCTGGGCGAGTTGGATCTGGCCGACCTGCGCGATGCCGCCCCGGGCCAGGCCGGCGTACCAGGCGAAGAAGCCGAGGAACATGGAGACCACGGTGAGGTAGCCGAACGCCGACCAGGCATGCGGGCCGGCGTGCGGGGGATCGGCCAGCGCCGCGACGGTCGTGATCGGCACGGTGGCGGGCAGCGACAGCAGCAGGGCCCAGCAGATTGTCTGCGCCCCGCCCAGTTCCCGGGCGAGCGCGCCGCCCTCGGCGTACCCGAGACCGGCGAGGGCGACCGCCGCGAGCAGGAACAGGTCGGCCATGGAGAGGCTGCCGCGCAGTGCGCCGCTGACGGACAGGAAGGCGAGCACGGCCAGCAGCCCGCCGCCGCTGGCGAGCCAGAACAGCGGCGGCGGGCGCTCGCCGGCGCGCAGGACCGCGAAGACGGCGGTCATGGCGGGCAGCACGGTGATGACGATCGCGCCGTGCGCGGAGGTCTGGCTGGTCAGCGCCAGCGAGGTGAAGAGCGGGAAGCCGACCACGACGCCGAGGGCGACCAGCGACAGCCGGCGCCACTGGCCAAGGCTGGGTAGCGGTGCGCCGGTGACGCGCAGGTAGCCCCAGGCCAGCAGCGCCGCGCCGACGGCGCGGCCGAACGCGACGAACCATGGATCGAGTTGTTGCACGGCGACCCGGGTGGCCGGCAGCGACATGCTGAACGCGAGTATGCCCAGCGCGCCGAGGGTGAGGCCCACCGCCCGCTGCACCGTTACCGCCGGCTCGACGGTAGCGCTACTATGAACTCTCATGAAAGACGGTAACGCAGCCGGGCGTGTTATCCAAGATCTGCGCCGGCTGGCGGTCGCGGCGGCACCCGGCACGCGGTTGCCCTCGGTGCGCGAGCTGACCGCCCGGCACCAGGCCTCACCGGTCACCGTCGCCGAGGCGATCCGGCAGCTGGTGGCGCAGGGGCTGGTCGAGACCAGATCGGGCCGGGGCACCTATGTGGCCGACCGCCCGCAGCGGCACCGCACACCCGACCTGGCCTGGCAGACCGTCGCGCTCGGCGCCCGCCGCCCCGGCGAGGAGGAGATGCAGGCGTTACTGGCGTTACCGCCGGCCGGGGCGATCCCGCTCTCCGGCGGCTATCTCGACGCGGAGTTGCAGCCCGCCGCCGCGCTCGGCACCGCGCTCACCCGCGCCGCCCGGCAGCCCGCGTCCTGGCAACGTGGACCGGTCGAGGGGCGGGCGGACCTGCGTGCCTGGTTCGCCCGTGAGGTCGGCGGTGGGCTGCGCGCCGAGGACATGGTGATCTGCCCCGGTGGGCAGGCCGCGCTCTCCACGGCGCTGCGCGCGCTCGCCGTACCCGGTGACGCCCTGCTCGTCGAGGCGCCGACCTACCTGGGCGCGCTGGCCGCCGCCCAGGCGGCCGGACTGCGGGTGGTGCCGGTGCCAGCCGACGCCGACGGCGTACGACCCGACCAGCTCGCCGCCGCGTTCGCCCGTACCGGTGCCCGGCTCTTCTACTGCCAGCCGCTGCACGCAAACCCGCACGGCGCGACCCTGGCCGAGCACCGTCGGGCCCGGGTCGCCGAGACGGTACGCGAGGCCGGCGCTTTCCTGATCGAGGACGACTACGCCCGCGATCTGACCATCGACGGGGAGCCGCCCGCACCGCTGGCCGCCGACGATCCCGACGGGCACGTCGTCTACCTGCGCTCGCTGACGAAGTCCACCGCCCCGGGTTTGCGGGTCGCCGCGCTCGGCGCCCGAGGGCCGGCCGGTGCCCGGCTGCGCGCGGCCCGACTGCTCGACGACTTCTTCGTCGCCGGCCCACTGCAACAGGCCACGATCGAGTTCGTCACCGCCCCGGCCTGGACGCGGCACCGACGGGCGCTGCGTACCGCGCTGCGCGCCCGCCGCGAGGCGCTGTTGACCGCGCTGCGCCGGCACCTGCCGGAACTGCTCGACGGGCAGCCGGTTCCGCGTGGCGGCCTGCACCTCTGGGCCCGGCTGGCCGGCGGCACCGACGACGTCGCGCTGGCAGCCGCGGCGGCCGCCGAAGGCGTCGTCGTCTTCCCCGGCCGCCCCTGGTACGCGGCCGAAGCGCCGTCCCCGTACCTGCGCCTCACCTACGCCGCCGCCCCACCGGAACTCATGGACGAGGCTGTGCGCCGCCTCGCCCGCGCCATGCCTGCCGCGGGCCCGGCTCACAGGTCACGACGCCGGAAGACCACCGCGGTGAGCCCGAGCACGAGGACGACCCAGAGTGCGGCCCAGGCGAGATAGGTGCCGGTGAGGGCGGCCTCGCCCAGGAACGGATGACCCTGCATGACCGGCCCGAACTCGATCAGCATGGACGGGTCCTGGAAGGCGTTCATCGCCCCACGCCACAGTCCGTCGGTCGGCAGCAGCATCCGGGAGACGGTGCCCACCCGGGCCACGCTCTCGTTGTCCAGGGCGGTGCCGAAGGCGCCGACCACGCCCGCGATCCAGGTCGACCCGAACAGGCCGACGGCCACCACGCCCGAGGCCATCGGCGAGCTGACGCTGGAGAGCAGCAGACCCAGGGTGAGCAGGACGGTGGTCTGCGCGGCGAGCAACGCCAGACCGGTCACCGGCGCCGGTGGCCAGTAGTCCACGGTGAACTTGACGACGAGCAGCTGAGCGAGTCCGGCCACGGTCACGAAGCCCGCGCCGAAACAGACCAGCCCCAGCCACTTGCCCAGCAGCACCGCCGAGCGGCGTACCGGCCGGGCCAGGATCGCCAACGCCGCACCGGACTCCATGTCGCCGGCCAGGGTGGGGCCGGCGAGGAACGCCGTACCGAGCGCGGCGATCAGGCTCAGGCCGAACATCACCAGGTTGAGCACGAGGGACGCGACCAGCCGCGCCTCGCCGCTGGTGAGCCCGCCGAACTCGGCGTCGATCCGGGAGAACCCCCAGGCGCTGAGCGCGAGCAGGAGGACCGTCAGTACCGCGAGCGAACGCAGCACCCGGCGACGTGCGGCCTCCTGGAGGGTCAGGCCGGCGATGGTCAGTACGGTCCGGACGGTCATCACCTGTCACCTCCGGTACGCAGGATGTCCAGCAGACGTTCCTCGAGGCTGATCCGTCCCGGCTCGACGGCGTGCACGCGTACCCCGAGGGCGACCAGGTCGGCCACGAGGTCCGGCACGATAGCGGGATCCGGATCGGCGGGCAGCGTGACGGTGAAGGTGTCCGCGCTGCCGGTGACCTCTCCGGCGGCGGCCAACCGGGCCTGCACCCGCGCGTCCACCCCGTCGAGCCGCAGCCGCAGCTCGCGGCGGCCCAGCAGCTCAGCGAGGGTGCCGGCGGCGGCGACCCGCCCCATGTCCAGCACGACGACCCGGTCGCAGACCCGTTCGACCTCGCCGATCAGGTGCGAGTTGAGCAGGACGGCCACCCCTCGGGCCCGGAGGGAGAGCAGCAGGTCCCGCACGTCGGCGCGGCCGAGCGGATCCAGGGCGCTGGTCGGCTCGTCGAGGATCACCAGTTCCGGGCCGGCCACCAGCGCGACGGCCAGCCCGAGCCGCTGCTGCATGCCCTTGGAGAAGCCACCCACCCGGTCGCCGGCCCGGTCGGCCAGGCCGACGGCGGCCAGGCACTCGGCTCGTTCCCGCTGCGGCACCACCGCGCCGGCCAGCCGTACGTGCAGCGCCAGTACCTCCGCCGCGGTGAGCCACGGCTGATACCGGAACAGCTCCGGCAGGTAGCCGACGCGGCTGCGGGCCCGTGGGTCCCGGGCCGGGCGCCCGAGCAGGAGAACCTCCCCGGCGTCGGGCCGGACGAGACCGAGCAGCATCTTGATGACGCTGGTCTTGCCGGCACCGTTGGGTCCGAGCAGGCCCACCACCTCACCCCGGCCGACGGTGAAGGACACCCCGTCGACGGCAATCCGCCGCCGGTACCGCTTGTGCAGGCCCGAACACCACACGGCAGGGGAGGGCGGCAGCTTGGCGAGCAGCCGCTCGACCTCCGCCACGGCGGGACCGGTACCGCCGTCCAGGCCGGGATCGGCGCCGTCGGGCGCGGCGGTGGGGCGGGCGCTCACCGGTCCCACCGCAGCTCGCGCGCCACCGACAGCACCTCGTCGGAGCTGAGCGAGCCGGCCACGGCGGTGACGGTGCCGTCCTGCACCCAGACCACCCCCGCCAGCACGCCGTCGCGGGAGGCGAGCACCGTGGCCGGCTGGCCGTGCACCTGCGCGGCGGTGGCGGTCAGGTACCGGTCGTTCACCGGCAGCGGCAGCGTGGTCGCGTCACCGGAGAAGCCGCGCAGCTGCGACGCGACGTTCTCCGGCAGCCCCGGCAGGGTCAACAGGTAGTCGACGGCGGTGGTGAACGGAACGCCCGAGGAGTAGGCGGTCGGGGCGACCGCGCGGGCCACGATCAGTGCCGGCACGCCTCCGTTCGGCGACCAGACGGCGGCGACGCCGGGGCCGGCGGTCAGCCGGAACTGACTACCGTCGAGACCGGCCGGCGGCGAAGGCAGCGGCTCGCCGGTAGTGGCCGCCGTCTGCCGTGCCTTCTCCACCGAGAAGGTGAAGATCGCGCTCATCCGGTCGCCGACCTGGTACGCGGGCGCTCCGGTCACGCCGCGCGGCAACTTGTCGACCTGCGGCACGGCCAGCCCGGTGACCTGCTTCGCCGTGGCGGCGTCGGCGACCTCGCGTACGTTGGCCCGCTCGGTCAGCTCGACCTCGCCGTACGCGGACAGGTCGGGCAGCGCGACCAGGTCGGCCTGGGGCAGCGTGATCGGGGCGATCCGCTCGGTGTGGAACACCGGCAACCAGTTCGCGGCGGCTGCCGCGCCGGCCCCGGCCACCAGGGTGACGACGGCGGCGACGGCGACCACCGGGCTGCCCAGCGCGGCCCGCCACCGGGGCACCCGGCCGTACCCGGACAGCTGCCGGGCGGGCGTGGGCAGCCGGTCGCCGTCGATGGCGCGGGACAGGCGCTGCCATCCCGCCGCCACATCGGTGCTCACCCGCACGTCCAGTGCCGCGCCGGTGAGCGTCGCGTCCCGTCGGACAGCGGCCAGCCCGGAGCGGCAGACCGGGCAGCCGGCGATGTGCTCCCGGTCGGCGTCGGCCACGCCGGCCGGCTCGTCCAGCAACCGGCGCAGGGTTCCCTCATTCGGATGACGCATGGCGGTTCAACTCCTTCCGTAGGGCGGACTCGGCGCGTCGCACGGTGGTGCCCACGCTGCCGAGGGAGAGTTCGAGGGCGGCCGCGACCTCGGCGTAGCTCAGACCGCTGTGCCGCAGCACCAGGGCGACGGCCTGCCGGCGCGGCAGCCGGGCCAACGCCGCGCGTACCCGGCGGCGCTCGTCGAGGGTCACCACGGCGTCGGCGATGTCGGGGCAGACGTCGTCCTGGTTTCCGGCGACCTGCTCCCGGGCGGCGCGGCGGCGGTGCGACCGGACGTGGTTCAGCGCGGTGTGCGCCGCGGCGACCGACAACCAACCGGTGGCCTGCCCCGCCGGCACCGAGGAGCGGCCGAACGCGAGGAACACCTCCTGGGCCACGTCCTCGGCCTCGGTGCGGGAGCCGAGCACCCGGGCGGCGACCCCGACCACGCGCGGATATACGGTACGAAACACCTGTTCCAGGTCGGCGCGGACACCGTCGCGGCCCACCGGAGCCGAAGCGCTCACGCCGTACTCCCTTCGCTCGGTCCGCCCGGCGGACCCGGCGCGACCGAGCGCGGACCGGACGGGTCCGGCACGGCCGGTTCCGGGCCGGATCGCCGGCGCGGCGGCGGCCACCCGAATCTGTCCTGGTCCGCTGGGACCAGCTTCCTCCTCCATACCTACGAAGCACCGCCGACGCCCCCGATGTGACACCGTGAGCTGTCCGCGGTCACCCCCGATCCGCACCGGGAGCCTCGCCGGTACCGTCGCGGTAGCGGGCCGGTCCGTGCCGCCGCTCGGCGCGGGGCGTGATTGTCCGGTACCGGTCCCGAAACCGGTGAGGAGATGACGAAGGTGAGTTCTGCTGAGCTGTCCCCGCCGTCGCCGGTGCGCCAGTTGCGGCTGGTGGTGGCGGCCGACGACTACGAGGCGGCGGTCCGGTTCTTCCGCGACGTACTGGGCCTGCCGGAACAGGCCGCGTACTCCGGTGACGGCGACGCCCGGGTGGTGATCCTGGACGCCGGCCGGGCCACGCTGGAGATCGCCAATCCGGCGCAGCGTCGGATGATCGACGACGTCGAGGTGGGCCGGCAGGTCGCGCCGCAGATCCGAATCGCCTTCGAGGTCGACGACGCCGCCGCCACCACGGAGCGGCTGGTGGCTGCGGGCGCGACGCCTGTCGCGCCGCCGACCACCACGCCGTGGCAGTCGGTCAACGCCCGGCTGGACGCGCCGGCTGGTCTGCACATCACGGTCTTTCAGGAGTTGCGTACGCCCGACGAGCGCGCTGCGCTCGACGGCTTCGGCACCGAGTCCGCACCGCCCGGGCCGGAGATCGACGGCGGGTCATCCGTTTACTGACCCGTCGGCTGTCCCGGTCGACTTTCGATTGATCACCGTTCGGGTCTAGCCACGATTCGCTAAACCGGTTTAGCCTGCCCTGGAGCCACACCACCACCGAAGGGACCAGGCGATGTTTCGAACGCAGGCTAGGAGAGGTTGGTGGACACCGCTCGCGATCGGACTCGCGGCATCAGCGGTGTTGACCACAGGCGGGGCCGCGGCGGCACCGTCGTCGAAACCGAAGCCCACGCCAAAGCTGCCGAGCGAGGCGCAGCAGGTGCCGCCCACCGACTGCAGCGCGCCGGTCGGCATCGACGCCAACGCGGTGCTGCCCGGATACCTCGTTCCGGACGACACGCTCGGCATCACCTGTGTGCCGTTCACCCAGGTACCGCTGGAGCCCGCCGGCTACCAGGGCGACTACCGGGTGGACGCCTTCTCCGACCAGGTGCTGCGCGACATGCTGGCGAACTGCGAGGCGGCGCCGCCCTGCTCGGCGATCACCAATGCGCAGAACTACAGCCCCCCGCAGTTCCGGCTGACCGGATCGTTGGTGCCCGAGGGCAAGATCGATCCGCACGCGACAAACGTCGACCTGCGCGAGATCCGCCGTCCCGGCTTCTTCGGCCAGGCACCCTACCACGAGCCCATCGCGGCGGCCGACAAGAACAGCTACACCTTCGAGTTCACTGTGCCGGCCGAGCCGTACGAGCGGCTGAAGCGCGGCATCACCGCACCGGTCAAGCTACGCGGCTGGTACCTGCGGGGTGCCGGCGTGCAGCAGCCCAACGGGCGTCGGACGCAGTCCCTGGCGATCTTCGTCGGTGGCCGTTCGGTGGAGACCACCACCGTCCAGGACCCGCGCGATCCGCTCTACGTGCGCTCGGAGAGCACCGGCAGGTTCGAGAACGTCAGCTACCCGTCCCGGGGTACCGAGCAGTGGGCCGGCCGGCAGTGGCGGCAGTACCTCTACAAGCTCAACCAGGCCGGCTTCGACGTGCTCACCTTCGACAAGCGCGGCCACGGCATCTCCGGCGGCATCAGCGGTGACAACATCCTGCAGCAGGGTCTGGACATGCTGCGGGCGATCGACGCGCTCGACAGCGGCGACGGGGTCCGCATCGTCGGCGCGGACGGCCGGCAACTCAGCGGCCGGGCCGCGACCCGCGCGCTCGTACCGAACAACATCGGGAAGCTGCCGGTCATCCTCGGTGGCCCCAGCCAGGGCTCGGCGGCCACGCAGTGGGCGATGGACGCGAACTTCAACCGGTGGTGCGAACTGGACACCCCCGAACGGACGTGCCACAAGCCCTGGGGCCACAACGTCAAGGGTGCGGTGCTGATGGCGGGCTTCCCCGTGGTCAACCCGTCGCTGGCCGAGGCCGCGCGGCGCAAGGTGAACCACACCGTCGGGCTGGGCGGTACCTCGGAGCCGCTGGCTGGCATCGGTTCCTGGCCGGCGGTCTTCTTCGGCAAGGGCCTCTTCGACGGGATTCAGGGACCTTTCCCCACCTTCAACGCCTACCTGCGGGTGCGGGGTGACAAGGAACTGCTCTTCGTCCGTGGCCCGCACTCCGAGGTCGCCTTCGGCCCGGGCAACGTCGCCCTGATGCAGGACCGGGTGGCCCAGTTCGCCGTCCGTGCAGTGCTCGGCCAGAAGACCGACCAGCCGAGGTACCGCAACCTCAAGGAGGCGGTGGCCGCCAGCCCGCAGATCTGGGAGCCGTCCACCCAACCCACCTTCGAGACAAAGCCGTAGCCCCGTCCACAGCCGCTCACGTCGATCAAGAAGTTTGCGTCTCCGGAGCGCTGATTCCGGACGCAAACTTCTTGATCGACGGTGCTGGGCGGGGTTGCCGCGCCGGATCGCGAACTGTTCGGGAGCGCGGGTCAGCAGCAGGACGCTGAGCCCGGTGGTCTCGTGTCCGGCGGTGACGTCGATCATGGGCAATCGATCTGCGCGACGTGACCCTGATCGCCAACGACACGGGCGGAGCGATCGCGCAACTTGTCGCCGCGCGCCATTCGCAGCGCCTCGGCCGCCTGGTGCTCACCAACTGCGAGGCATTCGACAACTTTCCGCCGAAGCAGTTCCGTGGCCTGGTGCTGGCCGCACGGACCGGTCTGCTTCCTGCTCTGCTCGCGCCGCTGCGGCTACGGGCTGCCCGGCGCCGCCGGCGGGCGTCAACCCGGTTCGTGCCGGTCGAGGAGCTGACGGAGCAGGCGGGTCAGCCTCTGCCGGTCCTCGGCCGACAGTGGCGCCAGCAACTCGTCCTGCACCTGATCGAGCACCTCGTCCATGCGCCGCAGCTGCCGTAGACCACTTCCGGTCAGGGCCACCCTGTTGCGTCGTCCGTGCTCCGGATCCGGTGTCCGGTCGACGAAGCCCTGCTCGACCAGCTCGTTGACGGCCGCCACGACGTCGCTGCGGTCGACGCGGCAGCGGCGGCCCAGGTCGGCCTGGCTTGACGGCCCGAACTCGTGCAGCGCGGCCAGAATCCGGTAGTGGTATCCGCGTGCGTCGGTGGCGGCGAAAGCGTCGGACACCAACCGGCGAACGTGCACGGCCAACTGGGTGATCAGCCAGCTCGGCTTCACCGCCAGGCGCTCCGGGACCTCGTTCATGCCGACCACCCTATCGGTATTGGTGACACCAACACTCTGCTGCTAGTGTTGGTGTCACCAATGTTGGACAGACCATCAAAGGAGGCGTCGTGTCCACTGCGACCCAGACCGCCGACCGTGTCGACATCACCGAACTCTTCGCCCGCTTGGCCAACCTGCTCGACGACGATCGTGTCGACGACGCCCACCACGTCTATCGCGACGATGTCGTGGCGCGCTCGCCGCGCGGCGCCGAGTTGTACGGTCTTGACCAGGTCATCGCCCACCTGAAGCGAAGCCGAGTCGAGGGGGAGCGTACCCAGCACGTGCACGGTGACGTGCTGGTGCACGTCGACGGCGACCACGCGAAGGCCACCGCGAACCAGGTGGTGTACTTCTACCGCGACGGCGCGCCACCGCACCGGACGAGCGGCCTGCGAACGGCCTGCACCGCCGTGCGGACCCCGGTGGGTTGGCGATTCAGCACGATCGACATCACGCTCGCCTGGACGCGGGAGAACTGACCCCGGTCACGGTGGGTCGCCGTGGGCCGGCTCGCGGGAGGTGTGCACGAGGCGATGGCAGGCCGGCAGGGCGCGCATGCCGTGGGTGCCGAGTGTGCCGCGGACGAAGCGGTGGAAGCTGGGGCGGGCGAGCTGTCCGGCGAGAAACCGGACCGGCCCGGCCGGCAGCCGCGCGTAGTTGACGAGTGCGAACGGTGCTGCCCCGGTGGCTCGGAGGGCGGTGGAGTTGTCGACTCCGGTCTTGCTGGTGTACCAGCCGGTCAGCGAGCGCCAGACGGCCTCGGCGTCCACCTCCGGCGCGGCGGTGAAGTGGTTGAACAGGAAGGTGCCGTCGGTGCGGGCCTCGGTGTCGCCGATCCGCGCCACGTTGACCCCGGCCAGGATCTGTTCCCCGCCGAGCGCGGACAGCTCCTCGCAGGCGCGCACGGTGTCGAGCTGGTCCACGAGCACGGTGCGTACCAGCACCGCGAGGTCGTGGCGGGGTGCACCGGGCAGCGGCGGGATGAACACCGCCCGGTAGACGTTGACGGCAGCGACGTCCGGGCGGCGGGCGAGCGCGGGCACGGCCGCCATGATTCGCGCCGCCTCCCGGCGCCGGCGTGGCGTGAAGGTGTGTACGGGGAACCGCTGGGTGGGTTCTGCCGATATGCCGAGGTAGATGAAGCCGTGCGGTTCCGGAGCGACGAACCGGGGCGGTGGATAGCGGGTCATGAAGTCTCCAGGGCGCGAGACGGCGCGGTTCTCTCCAGATACGGAGTCTAGGTAACTGTTACCCAAGAAGACAATAACGCGGGCCTACAATGTCGGAATGTCCGACGACACCTCAGGTGCGATTCGTCCGCTGGCCAGCCGGGCCAACTTCCTGCTGTCCCAGCTCGGCTTCCATATCGCGCAGTCGTTCGCCGAGCGGTTGGCGCCGCTGGGCATCGCACCGAACCATTTCGGGCTGCTCATGCAACTGGAGCGCGCCGAGGGAAGCTCCCAGCAGCGGCTCGCCGACGCGTTGGGCATCCACCGCAAGGTCATGGTCGGTCTGCTCGACGACCTGGAGCGGCGCGGTCTGGTGGAGCGTCGGCGGCATCCCGCCGACCGCCGCGCGCACGCCATCCACCTGACCGCCGCCGCACGCGAACTGCTGCCCCAGGCCCGGGACGTCGCCGACCAACACGAGGAGGAGGTGCTGGCAGCCCTCGACGAGGGCGAGCGCGCCCAGCTCATCGCCGCCTTGCAACGGCTCGCCGGGCAGACCGGAGACCCGCCGGGCGTACACCCCGGGCTACGGGGAAAGGAAGGGTCCCTGCTTAACGCCTGGGGTAGTAGAAGGGCCCCTTCCTAACAGCCAACCCTCAAGTACCGGTCCCGGTTGTGATCAGCCTGGTGTGCTCCGCCCTCAGGCCGGCTCGGACAGCCAGGGTTCAAGTACGGCGGGATCGGCGGCCGTCAGCCTGACCTGCGCCAGTTCCTCGGTGGTAAGCGGCAGCGCCCGCAGCCGGGCACCCCACTCGGGCACCAGGTCCCGCTTCTCCAGGGCGGTCGACAACTCGATGAGCGCGGCGAGCGCCAACGCCTGTTCGACGGCGGACGCCGTGTCGCCGTGCCGGCGTAGCCCCGAATTCAGCGCCCGGAAGGAGGCCAGGTCGTCGCGCTTGAACTCGCGCAGGATGCGGGCGTTGTCCAGGACCTTGGCCAGCCCGGACAACTGCCGCGACCCGCCGTACTCCAGCCTGGACGGTTCGTCCCGACGGATGAAGGTGATGGTGTTGCCGGACGGATCGACGATGCTGAAGCGCGACGCGCCGGGCCGGTAGCGGGTGATCCGGGGCAACCCCCGGGCCAACACCTTGCCATAGGCCCCGCGCATGCCCGCGACGAACGCGGCGTGGTACGGCGCGACCGCGTCGACCATCACCAGCGCACCGCAGCCACTCTCGGCCGGCTGGTCGAATCCGCGCGGCGCACTGCCGTAGTGCAGCTCGAACCCGCTGTATCGAAAGGCCAGATACAGGTACGGCTTGCGCTGCTCCCAGGTCACCGCGAAGCCGAGCGCCCGCCAGAAGGCGATCGTCTCGTCCACCGCCACGCAGGGCAGCAGCGGTACGGCGGTCTCGTTCGGCTGGATCCGCTCCTCGAGCGTCATCGATGGTCCTCCCGGTCCGATCGGCGTCCCGCCCAGTGTTGCCGGTCCACGTCGTAGTACCTGTGGGCGGCGGGTGGGGTGGGCTGGGCCGGACCTGATCTGCGTCGGTGTTCCGGGTGTCGGGTAGGGCAGTCGGTGGTCGAGACTTGCCGGATGCTG
Organism: Micromonospora sp. PRAS1; assembly: GCF_059553435.1. Lineage (NCBI taxonomy): Bacteria > Bacillati > Actinomycetota > Actinomycetes > Micromonosporales > Micromonosporaceae > Micromonospora > Micromonospora sp. PRAS1. The sequence continues at coordinate 68,679 of NZ_JCANNB010000011.1, read as the reverse complement.
ACGAGGCAGGCAGGGACGGGATCGCCTTCGTGGTCGAACGTGCTGACGCATCCGTTGGTCTGGTCGATACCCGTGATGGCCTTCCTGGCCTGGGTGTCCATGCCGTTGAACGACGCGCTCTACGAGTTCTGGGTCAACTACGACCCACAGGGCGATGCGCAACAGCACGAGTGGTCCGCCGCCACGCGGATCTTCCGGTACACCTCAGGGGTGCTCAGCGGACAACTGTTGGCCCTGCTGGCGGGCGCCGCCCTGGTCCGCCGCCATGGTCAGGCAATCGCACTGGCGGTGGCGGCTCCGCTCGGCGTACTGCTGGCCGGGGTGACCGTGCTGGTGGCGTACCCGGTCGCCCGGGCCCGGGAGGCCGGCGACGGCGGCGGCCGAGCGTTCGACGACCCCGTGTTGGTCCGGGTGCTGCTGCACGAGCTTGCCGGTTATCCGCTGCTCGCCGCTGCCGGGGTCGGCCTCGGGATCCTGCTCGCCGGTCGCCGGAGCAGTCAGCGCATCGCGCTGCTGACCCTCCTCGGGCTGGCCTGGTACGGCGCGACACAGGTCGGGCTGGCGCAGGACGACGAGTTCGTCGGGCCGTCGTGGCTGTTGTGGGCGGTGCCGCCGATCGCTGCGGGAACCGCGGTCGCGCTCGCCGGCCTGTCGCTCGACGTGTGGTCCGAACCTCCGGTGCTGATCGGCGACTGGGGGTACCGCGCCGGCATCGCCCTGCTTGTGGGGGCCGGAGCGTACGCGCTCGGACTGAACCTGCTCGGCGTCCTGGTCGATCGGTACCGACGCCGTCCGGGCAGGACTGTTGATCGAGCGGGACAGGGCTGAGTGATCGCCGCGGGTTGATCCGTCGGGAGAGGACTGCCGTACTCATCTCCGTAACGAATGTGGTGAACCGGCGAAAGGCGCAGGCTCCGATGGACAGATCGAGGTTCGGCAGGTCTCGTACGCAGACTCGGCGGTGGCGGCTCGGCGCGGTCGCCGGGGCCGCGATTCTCGCCCTTGGTGTCGGGTTGGGTGTCGCCTCGGCCGGCGAGGACGTGCCGGCCGCTCAGCCGCCTGCCACGAGCGCGCCCGGGGTGGAGGCGCCTGCGGCGGAGACCCCGGCCGATCCGCCGGTGGCGGTCAACGGACAGCTCAGCGTGTGTGGTCTGCAGCTGTGCAACGAGGCCGGTGAGCCGATCCAACTGCGTGGCATGAGTAGCCACGGTCTCCAGTTCTTCCCGGACTGCGTGAACACCGACTCGCTGCTGGCGCTGCGCGACGACTGGCAGGCCGACGTCATCCGGCTGTCGATGTACGCGCAGGAGGGTGGCCTGGAGACCGACCCGGCCGGTTTCACCGCCAAGGTGAACGGGCTCGTCGAGGAGGCCACCGCGCTCGGGCTCTACGTGATCGTGGACTTCCACGTTCTCACTCCGGGTGATCCCAATTTCAACCTGGAGTTGGCGAAGACGTTCTTCGAGGACGTGACGAGCGCGCACGCGGCGAAGAACAACGTGATCTACGAGATCGCGAACGAGCCGAACGGGGTCAGCTGGGACGGCATCAAGGCGTACGCCGACGAGGTCATCCCGGTGATCCGCAACAACGCGCCGGAGAGCGTGGTGCTGGTCGGCACCCGTGGCTTCTCGTCGCTGGGGCTCAGCGAGGGCAGCGACGAGACCGAGATCATCGACGATCCGATCACCTTCGAGAACATCATGTACACGTTCCACTTCTACGCCGCCTCGCACGGCGCGGACCGGCGTGCGGTGGTGGCCCGAGCCGCGCAGAGCCTGCCGCTGTTCGTGAGCGAGTTCGGTACCCAGACCTTCACCGGCGACGGCGACAACGACTTCGACAGCACCACCGCCTGGCTGGACCTGCTCAAGGAACACCAGATCTCGTACGCGATGTGGAGCTTCTCGGACGGCCGGGAGACCAACTCGACCTTCCTGCCGGGCACCTGCGCGGGAACGGATTTCGCCGGCAACGACGTGTTGACCGAGGCGGGCCGTTACCTGCGCAGCCGGATCCTCACCGGCGTCGGCAACCCCAACGGCTAGGGCAGGTGGTGAAGCCCTCGGCTCGACCGAGGGCTTCACCACCGACCGGCCGATCCCTGGTCCCGAGCGACTGTGACGACGACAGGTGCCTGCGACTACGTTCAGAGCATGGCCCTACTCATCCGGAGCCGGCCAGCCGAGGCCGACCACCACACCTGGTGCTCCGCAACCCACCGTCGGCTCGAACACGCCGGTGTCCTGGCACACCGGCCGTGGCTGACCGCAGCCAGCGACGGGCCGACCTGATGGCGCCAGCTCAGGTCGATCGGCAGGCCGTCATCGCGTTCCGGTTGCGTGCCCAGCACCTGCACCGCCGGTTGCCGGCGTCGTCGTTGCAGCAGGCGGCGGTCTGCGGGCTCCAGGACGGCGCGCCCCGGTCGGCGCTGCTGGCCCTGCACGCCCGAGTCGACCAGGTGGGCCCGCAGGCCTGGGCCGACCCCGCGTTCACGCAGGTGTGGGGACCACGCGGCGCCGTCCACGTGGTGCCGGTCGACGATGTCGCCGTCTTCACCCTCGGACTGCTGCCCCGTGACGAACGCAAGCAGCAAATCGCGCAGGAGGCGGCTGACGCGGTGCAGGAAGCGGTCGGTCGCCGCCAGGTGCCCAAGCGCGCCGTCTTGGCGGCGGTCGACAACCGCGTCGACCGGCTCATCCTCGCCTGCACCACCGGACGCATCCGGATCCGCTGGGACGGTCGCGACACGCTCGTGTCGGCGACCGAGCCGCCCCGAACCGATCCGGACGAGGCGCGCGCCGAGTTGCTGCGGCGCTTCCTCGGCGTACTCGGGCCGGCCACGGCGGACGGCTTCGCGGCCTGGACCGGGCTCTCCGGCACTGACGCCCGCACCACCTTCCAGTCGCTGACCGACGAACTCACCGAGGTCACCGTGGCGCACGGCCGCCGGGTGGTGCTCAGCCCCGATCACGACCGTCTGGTCGACGCCGAGGAGGCCGCCGGGGTGCGGCTGCTGCCGCCCGGCGACCTCCACCTGCTCGCCCCCGACCGCGAACTGCTGGTTCGAGAGGCAGCAAATCGCAAGGCCGTCTGGCCGGTGGGCAACGTCCAGCCCGGAGCGCTGCTCGCCGATGGTGAACTGCTCGGCACCTGGCGTCGCCGCGGGCCCAAGGTCGAGATCACCACGTGGGCCGAGGTCGACGAACGGGTACGGGCGGCTGCGCAGCGCGAGGCCGCCGGGTTCCCGCTGGCGCTGGACCGCGACATCGCCGTCACCTGGGCGCGGCACTGACCACTGCGCGCTCGCCGGTCTCTGCCGGGGCTGCCGTCAGTCATCATCGCGGACCGCCTCGTCACACCGAAACCTGGGGCGGGCACTGATGTCGATGTCTTGACAGGCTGAGGTCGCCAGTCAAGACTTCGACACAAGCCCGAAACAGTCACTGACGTTGATGCTTTCTGGCCATCATTGTTAGCGCTAACAATGATCTACCGCGCCCACCACCCGGTAAGGAGAGCCTGGATGTCGAGAGTTGTCACCAGGGTGAGCGCGCTGCTCGCCGCGATCTGCCTGCTGTTGCTGCCCGGCGGGCAGACGCCCCGAGCGGAGGCCGCCGCGCAGGAACCCCGGGCCGAGGCCGCCGCGCTCGACCCGTTCACGGGCTACCTGATGGCCCACTTCACCGGGGAGTCGGCCAACGGCGAGCAGATCTACCTCGCCCACAGCCGCGACGGGCTGACCTGGCGCGACCTGAACAACGGCGCGCCGGTACTGCTCTCCACGCTCGGCACCCGCGGCGTCCGGGACCCCGCCCTGGTCCGCTCACCCGCCGGCGACCGCTACTGGATCGTCGCCACCGACCTGCGCATCGCCAGCGGCATCTCGTGGAGCGACGCGCTGAACCGGGGCAGTACCTCGCTTGTCGTGTGGGAGTCCCGCGACCTGGTGAACTGGTCCGCCCCCTGGCTGATCAACGTGGCCGGCGCGATCCCCGGTGCCGGCAACGCCTGGGCGCCGGAGGCCATCTACGATTCGGCAACCGGTGACTACGTGCTCTACTGGGCGACGAACTCTCCGCGCAACGGCGTCACCAAGAACCGGATCTGGTACGTCCGCACCAGCGACTTCCGTACCTTCACCGCGCCGCAGGTGTTCATCGACCGCCCCGGCAGCCAGGGCATCATCGACACCCAGATCATCGAGGTGCCGAACAGCGTGGGCGGCTACCGCTACTACCGGGCGTCGGCCGACGGGCACATCCCGATCGAGGCCAGCAACTCCGTCCTCGGGTCCTGGACGAGCCTGGGGAACCTGTCGCACCTGGGCATCTCCAACGGCACCGGCGGCGGCAACGTCGTCGAGGGCCCGATGTGGATGCAGTTCAACGGCCGCAACGAATGGGCGCTCTATCTCGATCAGTTCGCCACCGGCCGGGGTTACCTGCCGATCACCTCGACGAACCTGGGCAGCGTCAACAACTTCCGGACCCGCTCGGACTACGCCATGGGTGCCAGCCGCAAGCGGCACGGTTCGATCCTCAACCTGACCGCTGCCGAGGAGAGCCGTGTGCTGGCCCGCTGGCCCAGCACCGCCACGGTCAACCGGATCCAGTCGTACACCCACCAGGACCGGTACGTGCGGCACGCCAACTACGACGTACGCATCGACGCCAACGTCAGCCCCGTCCAGGACGCCCAGTTCCGGGTGGTGCCCGGCCTGGCCAACAGCTCCGGGTACGTGTCCTTCGAGTCGGTCAACTACCCGGGCTACTACCTGCGGCACTACGGGTTCGACTTCGTGCTGGCGGCCAACGACGGCACGTCGGTCTTCGCCGCCGACGCCACCTTCCGCCAGGTCCCCGGCCTGGCCAACAGCGCCTGGCAGTCGTTCCAGTCCTACAACTACCCCGATCGCCACATCCGCCACTACGACTACCAGCTCCGCCTGGACCAGATCACCGACACCCAGTCCCGCAACGACGCCACCTTCCGGCTGACCTCCTGACCGCCCGCGTCGATCATGAGGTTAGCGGCAGTTTGAAGATCAACTAGTGCCGCTAACCTCATGATCAACAGGGCGGGGTGGCGGGGTTATTTGCGGCGGTGGTGGGACTTTTTGGAGTGCTTCTCTGTGGAATGGTGGGAGGTCCTGCGCTCGCCGCCGGTGCGACTGCTTTCGCCCTGGTTGCGCGTCGATTGCGTGGCGGCGGCCCGAGGGTCCCAGGTGGGGGTCTGGGCCACCATGCCCGGCGGCAGGTCGTTGAGCGTGATCGGCGGCTGCGGCGGCCCGACGAAGGCATAGCGGTTCTCGTAGTCCTGGGTGTGACCGCTCTGGCGTTGCAGCTGATAGTAGTTCGCGAAGGCGTCGTTGTGCGCCTGCGTGCCCGGCCCCTGGCTGTCCCCGAGTAACGGGACCGTGTTCCGGAAGATGTCGACGTGCGTGCCGATGCGCTGGCCGGGCATCTCATTGACGAGCCGGCGGTGGGTAACGGCGTTGTCGAACTCGATCCGCTCCACCTCGCGGCCGTAGTACGCCTCCGGGGTGATGCCCTCTCGCTCGGCCCGGCGGGCGATGCGGCCCCGGCTGGCATCTCTGTCGAGGTCCGCGCGACGCTCGGCCTGCGTGGCATTCATCACCTCGAAGATGGCGGTGCCCAGCAGGCGGCTGCTGCCCTCCCGTTGCACGTCCGGGTGATCCGGGTTCAGGACGATCGTGCTGCGCTGGCCGGGGGCGCCCTCGCGCCAGACGCCGACACCGCCGCCGTCGGCCTGGCCGAACACGACGTCGACCCGGCCGGCCATCCGCCGGATCGTCTGGAAGTCCGCGGGTAGCGCGGCGAGGTCACGGGCGAGCCGTTCCATCGTGCGGCCATGGTAGGCGGCCTCGAAGTTCATCCGCTCGGTGCGTCCGCGCCATGCGCTCTCATCGGCTGAACCGTCCGACGACGACCCGCCGAAGGCGAGGTTCGAGTTGTACGAGCTGTTGCTGTTCGGGCTGTTGCCCTCGGGTTCGCTCACTGCAAGCTGCCTTTGCTGGTTCCGATCCAATTCCGGCGAGAGCGCGCACCGGACATCGCGATCCTCGCTTCCGTCGGGTTGGAGAAGGGCCAAGGTCGACCGCTATGACGGCCGACCCCACCCCCGGGTTCACCGCCGCCACCAACTTCTGAATGAGCTGGCTGGGCTCGTACGATTGCGGCAGAGTTCGCGGATCGCGGTGGGGAGGGGCCATGGGCAAAGGGATATACGTGCAGGAACTGCCAGGAATCGGCAAGCGGTACGACGTCGACCTGGGCAGCAACACCCAGCGGATCTCGATCGTGGTACGCCGCGACGGCGCCCGCGACCTGTACGTCTTCGCCGCGGGGGTGGATGATCCGGTTGCCGTGATCGAGATGTCGGAGGAGCAGGCCCGCAAGGTGGGCGCGCTGCTGGCCGGCACGTACTTCTCCGAGTAGTCGGACCGGGCTCCGAGCAGTCGGCCCCCGTAGCTCCCCACCCAGCCCTTCCCAGGAGTCCTCACCGTGCACGCTGACCTCGTGGGCTTCGGTGCCCTCGTGTTGATCGCGGGTCTGCTGGCCCGTTTCGGTCGCCGGATCAACCTGCCCACCGTGCCGTTCTTCATGCTCGCCGGCATCCTGCTCGGGCCCGGCACGCCCGGCCCGGTGCTGGTCGCCCATCCGGAGGACCTCAGCCTGCTCGCCTCGCTCGGGCTGGTGCTGCTGCTGTTCCACCTGGGGGTGGAGTTCCCGGTCGAGCAGGTGCTCGGCAGCGGGAAACGGCTGTTCATCGCGGCCGGTGCCTACATCCTGCTAAACGTCGGTGCCGGCCTGCTCTTCGGCTTCGCGTTGGGCTGGGGCGGCTACGAGGCGTTCGTGGTGGCCGGCGCGCTCGGCATCTCCTCGTCGGCCATCGTCACCAAGCTGCTCATCGAGCTGCGCCGGCTGGCGAACGCGGAGACCCCGGTCATCCTCGGCATCATCGTCATCGAGGACCTGTTCCTCGCCCTGTACCTGGCGCTGCTGTCGCCGCTGTTGTCCGGGGCCGGGTCGGCGGGGGAGTTGACCCTGCGGATCGGGCTCAGCTTCGCGTACCTGGTGGTGCTCTTCGCCGTCGCCCGGTTCGGCGCCCGGCTGGTCAGCAAGATCATCGACAGCAACGAGGACGAGCTGCTGGCCATCCTGATGGTCGGGCTGGTGGTGCTGGTCGCCGGCATCTCGGCCGAGATCGGCGTCTCCGACGCCATCGGCGCGCTGATGATCGGTCTGGTGGTGTCCCGCACGTCCATCCGCGAGCGGGTCGAGCGCCTGGTCCTGCCGCTGCGCGACGTCTTCGCGGCGGTCTTCTTCGTGGTGTTCGGGCTGAGCATCAACGTCAGCGCGATCGGTTCGGTGGCACTGCCGGTGCTGCTGGCGGTCCTGCTGACCGTGGTCACCAACGTGGCGGCCGGGCTGATCGCCGGTCGGCTGTTCGGGCTCAACCAGCGCGGCGCGGCCAACGTCGGCCTGACCGTGCTGGGCCGTGGCGAGTTCTCGCTGATCCTCGCCACCCTCGCGCTCGCCGCCGGCCTGGACGCCCGCCTCGGCCCGTTCATCGCCCTGTACGTGCTGGTGCTCGCGGTGGCCAGCCCGCTGCTAGCGGCGAACTCGCGCTACCTCGCCCGGATCATCCCGGACCGCCTGCTGCACTCCAGTTGGCGGTACGTGCGGGAGGAGACAATCAGCACGGCCTGTACGCACCTGGACCGCATCCAGATCACCGAGTCCGACGCCGAGGCGTGCCCGCAGTGCCTGGAGACCGGCGACGACTGGGTGCAGCTGCGGCTCTGCCTGATCTGTGGCGCGGTGGGCTGTTGCAGCGACTCGGTGAACAACCACGCCGAGGAGCACTACCGGCAGACCGGCCACCCGTTGATCCGGTCGCTGGAGCCGGGCGAGGACTGGCGTTACTGCTACATCGACGGCGCCCTGGTCCGCGAACCGATGGGCGCCACCCGGGAGTGACCCGGCCGGGCGCTGTCGGTCTCCCGGACCAGGAAATGCGGCCGGCGCTTGCTCTCGTGGTAGATCCGCCCGATGTACTCGCCGATCACGCCGAGCACCATCAACTGGATGCCGCCCATCCCGATCACGGCGCTGATCAGGGTGGCGTAGCCCGGCATGTCGACCCCGTCCACAGCCGCCTTCACCACCACCCAGACGGCGTAGCCGAGGGCGACAAGCGTCTGGAGCAGACCCGCGTACACGACGAGGCGTAGCGGTTTGTGGTTGAACGAGAGCAGCCCGTCCAGGGCGTAGTTGAACAGCTTGCCGAAGCTCCAGGTGCTGGTGCCGGCCTGTCGTGGTTCGTGCCGGAACGGCAGCGTGATGGTGTTGAAGCCGACCCAGGAGAAGAGGCCCTTGGAGAAGCGGTGGTACTCGGGCAGGGCGAGCAGGGCGTCCACCACCTCCCGGGACAGCAGCCGGAAGTCACCCGCGCCGTCCTGGAGCCGGACGTCGACCCAGCGGTTGACCGCCCGGTAGAACAAGCGGGCCGGAATGCGCCGCAGCGCCGGCTCACCGCTGCGGTCCCGGACCGCGACGACCTGGTCGTAGCCCTGCTTGTACAGCGCGACCATCTGCGGCAGCAGGTGCGGCGGATGTTGCAGGTCGGCGTCGAGCAGGACGATCGCGTCGCCCCGGCTGCGTTGCAGACCCGCGAGCATCGCCGCCTCCTTGCCGAAGTTGCGGCTGAACGAGATGAACCGCACGGCCGGGTCCCGGGCGGCGAGGCCGCGTAGGGCCGCCAGGGTGCCGTCGGTGCTGCCGTCGTCCACGAAGAGGATCTCCACCTCCTCGTCGGGCAACGCGGAGGCCGCGGTGGTCACCGCCGCGTGCAGCGGGCCGATCGACCGCTCCTCGTTGTAGCAGGGCACCACTATCGTCAGCTGCACCGTCTCCTCCAATCCGCCCTAGTTGAGGTGGTAAACGAAGACGCCGGCTATTTCCTCCCGCGTGATGCCGAGGCCATCCAGCGGTCGGGTGGCCACGCCGTCCCAGGGCGTACCAGCGAGTTGATTCGGCAGGACGACCACCGACCGGATGCCGCTCTGCCGGAGGAACGCGACGCTGCCCGGATCGGGGAAGCTCATGCTCATCGTGCGGATCTGCTCCTGGCTGGCCGGCACGAAGGCGGCGAGACCGTTGGCGACGCGGGGGAAGCCGTCGGTGGACCAGAGCATGACGTGCAGTTCCGAGAGACCGTCGCTCGGCAGGACCAGCATCGGCTCGGCCGCCGCCTGGATCGCCGCCGGCGCGGGCGGCACGGTGGGGTGAGGGGTGCGGTTGACGCCTTCGACCAGCACCAGCAGCAGCGGCGTGAGGAGCACGATCCGCCCGGCCAGTCGGGGCCACACCAGCTTGGGAAGCTGCCGCCCGAACTCGGTGACGGCACCCGCCGCGAGAATGGCGAGCAGCAGGCTCGTCCACACCATGAGGCGACCCGGGGTACGAAGCGCGTCCCAGCCGGGCAGCAGTCGCGACAACGTCAAATAGCCCGGATCGCCCTGCCCGACGAGGTTGCTGCCCAGGCCGAGGGCGCCGGTGACCAGCACACCGAGCCCGAGCAGTACGCGATGCCGGACCCGGAACACCGAGTAGCTCAGCCCGACCGCGGCCAGCACGATCAAGGTGATGCCGGGCAGCAGCGCCATCTCCGGCGGCCAGGTCAGCTGGGCACGGGCGCCCTCGAAGTAGTCACCCCACAACCACGAGTCCGCGGGTGCGACGAAGTATCCACGCAGTGGTGGGGAGAACATCTCGGTCCAGGAGAGGTCCCGGCGAGCCTGCGGATTCAGTTCCACCACCCGGAGGAAGGTGGTGCCGAGCCAGAGACAGACGCCACCGAAGACGGCGCCACCGGCCAGGTTGGCCAGCACCACCCGGCGGCCCAGCAGCCATTCGCCGCGCCGCCACCGGGACCAGGCGATGGCCACGGCCACCACCAGCCCGATCCCGGCCAGGACGTACACCAGCGGCAGCCCGATCCCGAAGCCGAGGCTCACCTGCCAGGCGGCGACCAGCCAACCGGCCACGATCCACCCGGGGCGGTGCAGCTCCGGCCGGTGGCCGCGGCGCAGCGACCAGCCGTGGCCCCGGGCCAGCATCGCCAGGCAGAGCGCGATGCCGCCGATGGAGAGGATGTTCAGATGACCGCTGTGGGCGAGCCGCCACGGCGCGAAGGCCCAGGCGATACCGGCGACGGTCGCCGCCGTCCGGCTACTGCCCAGCTGGCGGACCAGGGCGTACGCCCCGACGAAGGCGAGTGCGTAGGCCAGGACGAAGAGCACGTTGTAGCGGAACACGGCGGCCTCGACGCCGCTGCCGAGGAAAGCGGCAGGAGCGTAGCCGAGCAGCGTGTCGCTGTAGACGTAGGTGTACGACGCCGGAAAGAAGGTATTGGAGTGCCATAGGTTCAGCGGGTCGGTCAGCAGTGCGTGCCCGGCCCAGGCGACCTGCCATGCCTGCAATGTGGGATCCCCGATGTCGCCCGGGATGGTCGTCCACGGCTGTTTCAGGGTCGGCCAGGTGAGGAGCACGGCCAAGGCGATGCCGGCGAATGTCGCCACCACCCATTCGTGCCGCAGCAGCCGACCGGTCGTCGTCAGCCAGCCCGGTCCACGACTGGGTTGGGACTCCGGTTCTGCCTGTTCCGGGGCGGATTGCCGGCGGTCGGTAACAGAGGTTCCGAGAAGCCTTCGACGTATCGCCTGCACGTACCCTCCTGTTGCTGACCGGCGCCGCGGGTCCTAGCGTCGCATTGGTCGAAGGGTAAAAGCCATATCGACGGCTACCGAAACTTGTTCGGCCACCCAGCCCACACGCTGGGAAAGCGGGAAAAAGCGGATCGACTATCTCAGGACAGCTACAAATGAAAAACGTCCGGATCAGCGCCCGGCCGGCCGGGGCGTGCCGATCCTGGTGACGCCGGAGCCGTGTTCGACAAGTGGCGCGACCAGCGCGGCCAGTACCCCGCCGAGCAGCGGGAAGAGAATGAACACCCAGAGCTGTCCGAGCGCGTGCGTACCGGAGAAGAGCGCCGGCCCGAAAGCGCGGGCGGGGTTCACCGCCGCCCCGGTCAGCGCGACGCCGACCAGGTTCGCCACGCCCAGGGCCAGCCCGATCGCCAGGCCGGCGAAGCCGGACAGGTCCGTGCTGCGCTTGCCCACCACCAGCACGACCAGGACGAAGAGGAAGGTGAGGATGGTCTCCAGCAGCATCGCGCCACCGACGTTGATGTGGGTGCCGTAGCCGTTGGCGCCCAGCACACCGGTCTGGTCGGTCACCCCGCCCCAGCGCACCAGCACCCAGAGCAGGAAGGCGGCCAGGGCGGCCCCGGCGAACTGGGCGATCCAGTACACCACCGCCCCGAACAGCGAGATCTTGCCGGAGAGCAGCACGCCGAGGGTCACCGCCGGATTCACGTGACTGCCCGAGAGTTGGCCGATCGTGTAGACCAGCGCGAGCATCACGAACCCGAACGCCAGCGAGACCACCACCACGCCACCGTCGACGCGGGCCGCGATGGCGCTCCCCACGCCGAAGAAGACCAGCAGGAACGTGCCGATGAACTCGGCTACGTAGCGCCTGACGTCGACCATGGCGTCAGTCTTGCCCACCGGACCCCTGACGGTGAGCGTTTCGGCAGGTCAGACCCGGTTTAGGGGGTGTGAGGGCGGTTCAGGCGCCGGTATACCGGGACCAACCGCCGGTGCAGCGCCCGGTAGACGTCGAAGATCTTGTCGTAGGTCGCCCGGTGGGCCGGGTTCGGTGCGAAGACCCGGTCGGTACGCATCAACGCCGGAATGTCGGCGAAGCCGAGCAGCCCGGTGCCGACCGCGCCGATCCAGCCCGCGCCGCGCGCGTTGACGGCCAGCGGCTGGGCGTCGCGCCGGATCTCGACGCCGAGCACGTCGGCGAAGATCTGGCACCAGGAGTCCGACAGCGCGCCGCCGCCGGTGATGGCCAGCGAGGTGACCGGCGCACCGAGGAACCGGTCCACCGCTTCGGCCAGCCAGCGGGTGTTGAGCGCGACCCCCTCGAAGACCGCCCGCAACAGGTCCGAGCGGTTGGTGTCGAGGGAGATGTTGAAGAAACCGGCACGCAGGTTCGCGTCGTCAACCGGGGCGCGCTCGCCGTACAGCCAGGGGGTGTAGAGCACGCCGTTGGCGCCCGGCTGCACGGTCGGGATGATCGTGTCGAAGGCGTCGAAGATCGTTCCCTCGTCGCGGCTGAGCCGACCGGCGCTGAGCAGCGGGTCGTCGTACTCGACGATCTTGTCGCGGAGCCAGGTGAGGTTGGCGCCGGCGGTGGCCTGGAGGGCGGTCATCAGGTAACGGTCGCCGATGGCGCAGGGCACCGAGGCGATGCCGGCGGCGATGTCGGTCTTCTTCCGGGGCACGTGGGCCGCGATCCACGAGGAGGTGCCGACGTACAGGTGCGGGTCGTTGTCGCCGGTGGTGCCGGCGCCGATCGCCGCCGCGGTGTTGTCGATCGCCCCGGCGACCACCCGGACCGACGCCGGCAGCCCCAGGTGCGTGGCGGCTGCCGGGGTCAGCGTGCCGATCACCTCGGTGCAGGCGACGATCGGCGGAAGCTTCTCCGCGTCGACGCCGCAGTCGGCGACCAGGGCGGGGGAGTAGCGGATCCGGTCGGGCCGCCGGTTGTCGGTCACCCACGAGGTCAGGATCGAGTCGACGGTGGCCACCGTCCGCCCGGTCAGCTTCAGGTTGATCCAGTCGAGCACGTTGAGGAAGGTCGCGGTCCGCGCGTACACCTGCGGCATGGTGTCCCGGACGAAGAGCATGTGGGCCGCGGGGTCCTTGCCGGTGGGCGACGGCATCCCGCCGGTGAGCCGCAGCCACCGCGCGATGCGGCGCACCGACATCCCCTGGTACGCGGGGAAGCCGCCGAACTGTCGACGCAGGTGCGGTGCGCCCCGCATGTCGAGCCAGCTGATGCACGCCGTAAGCGGTTCCCCGGCGGCGTCCACGGCGATGGTCCCCTCGCCCTGGGTCGAGGCGCAGACCGTGCCGACCGCCCGCAGTTGCTCCGGATGGGAGCGGCCCAGCTCGGCGGCGACCTCGCCGAGCGCCGTCCACCAGGCGAGCGGGTCCTGTTCGGCGCCACCGCCGGGCAGCACCCGCAGCGGAACCGGCCGCTCGGCCCAGCCGGTGACCGTGCCGTCGGCGGCGACCAGGGCGGCCTTCAGCCCCGAGGTGCCCAGGTCGATCGCGAGGACCTGCGGCGGGCAGGCGGCCACCGGCTCAGACCCCTTCGACAAGCGCGAAGACCTGGTCGAACCGGGCGAGCGCGTCGTCGATGACCTCGTCGGTGTCGGCCATCGACGTGTACATCCGGGAGCCGGCCAGGGTGACGATGCCGTGCGCGGTGTACGCCGCACCCATCTGCTCCATCAGCCGCTTGCGGGCCTTGTTCTCCTTGAGCAGCTTGACCGGGTTGCGCATGTCCAACAGCATCACGCCGCTGCACTCCAGGTGCACGATGGACCCCTGGTTGTACGCGACGTACGGCAGCCCATAGGAGTCGATAAGCCGTTGCAGGCCCCGGGTCAGCCGGTCACCGGCCCGGCCGGCGATCACCGGGGCGTTGGTACGGGCCATCTCCTCGATGGCGAAGTAGCCGGCCGCGCAGGAGAGCGGGTTGGCTGAGAGCGTGCCGCCGACCTGGATGTGTGCCCCGCTCTTGCCGTCCAGCCCGGAACCGAAGACCGCCATCACGTCGGCCCGCCCGCCGACGCCGCCGGCCATCGGGTAGCCGCCGGAGACCGCCTTGCCGAACACGGTCAGGTCGGGAGTGACGTCGAAGTAGCCGGCCGCGCCGCCCAGCCCGAGCCGGAAACCGGTGACCACCTCGTCGAAGATCAGCAGTGCGCCGAACTCGTCGCACAACTCGCGGACCTTGGCGTTGAAGTCGCGCGGCGCCGGCCGGGTGCCGGACTCCGGGCCGACCGGCTCGACCACCACCGCAGCCGTGCCGCCGCGCAGCCGGTTCTCGATCAGCTTGCGCCTGAGCTGCCCGAGGTCGTGCGGGAAGGACTCCCGGGTGCGGGCGGTGGCGCCGAACGGGATGCCCTTGGCGTTCATCCGGTACGTGCCGGGCACCCGCAGCCCGTACACCATCGTGTCGGACCAGCCGTGGTACGCCCCACCGACCTTGATCACCATCTTCTTGCCGGTGAAGGCGCGGGCGCCGCGTACCGCCGCCATCACCGCCTCGGTGCCGGAACCGAGCGACCGGTACATCTGCACGTGCGGCATGAACCGGTGGATGATCTCGGCGAGCTTGAGTTCGTACTCGTGGAACAGGCCGGTCACCGGGCCGGACTCGCGGACCACCTCGGCGACCCGCTCGTTGACCGGGCCGTAGTTGCTGCCCAGGATGGTCGGGCCGCCGGCCTGGAGGAAGTCGATGTAGGTGTTGCCGTCCCGGTCGACCAGGTACGCCCCCTCGGCCTTGTCGACGGCGAGCGGAAACGGGTAGTTGAAGGCCAGGTTGTGCTGCACGCCGCCGGGGATGCGTTGCCTGGCCCGGTCGGTGATCTCCTTGCTGGCCCGGCACTTGGTGTCGAAGTAGTTCAGCACGTCAAGCAGCGCGTCGTGGCGCAGCCCGCGTACCGGCTGTGCGGTAAGCGCCTTCAGCCGGCGCATCACGTCGTCGACGTCGGGATACTCGCTTATCGCGTACCCGAGCCGGGCCGACTCGGCGCCCGGCTGCTCGTCCGTACCGTCGCTGATCGTGGTCACCTGGGCGGCTGTCGCGTCGGCGCTTGGCAGTTCCTCGTCGGCCGGTACCCGAACCGGCTCGACCGCCTCGGTGATCTGCGCGGCGATCCGCTTCTCGTCGGCCCGCAGCTTGCCGAAGGCGATCTCGCGGATCGCCGTGGGGATGGTGTAGACCTTCCCCGCCTCGCTGGTCAGCGCCAGCAGGTACGCGATGGAGACCTTCTCCAGCAGGGCCATGTTGAACACCGCCCGGTCCGGGTCGGTGCCCACCGCGACGACGCCGTGGTTGGCGATGATGAAGGCGTTGTCCCCGCTGGCCACCTTCTTCTGCACGTTGCGGGCGAGGAACGAGGTGCCCGACGGGGCGTAGTCGATGATGGCCACCTCGCGGCCGAGGAAACGCACCTGTTCGTCGGTGAGCGCCGGGATCGGTTTGCGCAGGAAGGCCAGCGCCGACGCGTACGGCTGGTGGGTGTGCACGATCGCGTTGACGTCCGGCCGTTCCCGGTAGATGTTGGCGTGCATCCCGCACTCGATCGACGGCGCCAGGCCGGCACCGGAGTCGTCGGGCACGTGCTTGCCGTCGAAGTCGACAAGGCAGATGTCCTCGACCCGCATCCGGTCGTAGTCGTAGTTGCTCGGGGTCACCGCGTACAGCCGGTGGCCGGGTACGCGCACCGAGACGTTGCCCTCGGTCGCCTTGAGATAGCCGCGGGCGAGCATCGTCCGGCACATGTCCACGACGTGCTGGCGGGACGTTCGGTGCTGCACGGTGCACTCCTCGGTCTCCTCGGCGGTGCCCGGTTGCGGGCGGGCGTCCATGGTCACCCGGACGGGACGCCGAAACACCGTCCCGCTGGCAGCGACAATCCCTGGCCTTTTTGTCCTGGCGTGACAAAATCGCGGGATGACCGCGCCCGGCTCCCCGCTGCCGTGGCGGCGCCTTCCCGCCGACCTGGCCACCGCCATGCGCCCACACCTGCCGGTGACGGTGGCCGCGGTGGCGGTCGCGGTCACCGAGGCCACGCCGGTCTTCGCCGGCATCGCCGACGACAAGTTCGGCCGCGACGTGCGGCACGCCGTCCAGGTCGCGCTCGACCGC
This sequence comes from Micromonospora sp. PRAS1, assembly GCF_059553435.1. NCBI lineage: Bacteria > Bacillati > Actinomycetota > Actinomycetes > Micromonosporales > Micromonosporaceae > Micromonospora > Micromonospora sp. PRAS1. The sequence continues at coordinate 52,792 of NZ_JCANNB010000011.1, read as the reverse complement.
TTCCTCGACCTGGTCGGCACCGACGAGCCGGCGCTGCCGGCACCCTTCCGGGAGGTTTTCGTCGCGCTCGGTGCCGCCGAGGCCCGCGAGGAGCGTGGACCGGAGGTGTTGCTCGCCGCGCTGCGGATGGCGGCGCGGCAGCTGCTGCGTACGGCGTCGCAGTCGCTCGCCCGGCTCCGCCCGGTCCAGACCGAGGAACTGATCGACCTCTCCGACGCGGTCACCGCGTACGTCGACGAGTTGGCCGCGGCGAGCACCGACGGGTACGCGCTCCAACTGCGCGAGCAGGCCGGTGAGGGCGACCGCCGCCGCCAACTCGCCGAGCTGCTGCTGCGCGGTGACGGCATGCCCAGCGCGGTCGGTGCGGCGGCGGCCCGGATCGGCTGGCCCGACCTGGACGCCGTGGTGCCCGTACTGCTTCCCCTCGACCAGGCCCGCGACGTGCGGTTCCGGTACGGCCCGGACGGCATCGTGGTTGAGCGCGGCCGGGACGCGGTGCTGCTGCTGCGGGCCGGTCCCCGGGCCACCCGGATCGCGCTGGCCGAGGCGCTGGCCGGGCGGTGGGCCGTGGTCGCCCCCGCACTGGCCTGGCCGCAGGTGCCGGCGGCGGTCCGGCTCGCCGAGTTGGCCGCCGGGCTGGCCGGGCCGGACCCGGGCCCGCTCTTCGTCGACGACCACCTGGTCGCGCTGGCCCTGCGCGGTGAGACGGGCGCCCTGGCGGTGCTCACCGCCCGCCGGCTCGCGCCCCTGGCCGACCTGCGTGCGGCCCAGCGGGAGAACCTGCTGATGACGCTGCACAGTTGGCTGCGGCACTGGGGTTCGCGGGCCGAGGTCTCCGCCGAGCTGTTCGTGCACCCGCAGACGGTCAGCTACCGGCTCAAGCGCCTGCGCGAGTTGTACGGCACCGACCTGGACGACCCCACCGCCCGCTTCGAGCTGCTGGTGGTGCTGGCCAGCCGCCTGGCCCACCCCCACCCACCTCACCTCGTTGATCATGAAGTTATTGGCACTGGCAAGCGCTTTCCCGGGTGGTAACTTCATGATCAACGGCGCGGGGTGGGCGGTGGGTGGCTGCGCCGGGCGTCGGGGTGTTGTTAGCCTGGGGGAGGCGCGGGAGGACCGCGCGGTGGGAATGGGGAGCGCGACGTGCTTTCGGGAGACGACGACATCTCAGGGTGAGCAGCCCCGCAGCCAGCCCCTGGGTGGGCGGCTGTCCAGTCGTAGCCCTGTCTTCCTGACCGGGGCGCCGGTCGCGTCCCGGCTTCCTTTCCAGAGGTCTGTCTGCCATGTTCGACGCTTGCGTCGTCTGCACCAACCTGTCCTTTTCCTGGCCCGACGACACTCCGGTGTTCCGGGAGCTGTCCTTCACCGTGCCGCCCGGCCGGACCGGCCTGGTCGCGCCGAACGGCGCCGGCAAGTCCACCCTGCTGCGGCTGATCGCCGGTGAACTCACCCCCACCGGCGGCGGCGTGACGGTCGAGGGCGTGCTCGGCTACCTGCCGCAGAACCTGCCGCTGACCGGAGACCTGAGCGTCGCCGAGGTGCTGGGCGTCGCCCCGGCGCTGGCGGCGCTGCGGGCCATCGAGTCCGGCGACGCCAGCGAGGAGAACTTCGCCGCGATCGGCGACGACTGGGACGTCGAGGAGCGCAGCCGCGCCGAACTGGATCGGCTCGGGCTGGGTGAGGTCACCCTGGACCGGCGGCTGGAGACCCTCAGCGGCGGGCAGGTCGTCTCGCTCGGCCTGGCCGCGCAACTGCTCCGCCGCCCGGACGTGCTGCTGCTCGACGAACCGACAAACAACCTCGACATCGATGCCCGGCACCGGCTGTACGACGTCCTCGAACACTGGTCCGGCTGCCTGCTGCTGGTCAGCCATGACCGGCAGCTGCTCGACCGGATGGACCGGATCGCCGAACTCGACGGCGGACAGCTGCGCCTGTACGGCGGCAACTTCACCGCCTACGAGGAGGCGGTGCGGGCGGCCCGGGAGGCGGCCGAACGCAACGTCCGCAGCGCCGAGCAGGAGGTCAAGCGGGAGAAGCGGGAGATGCAGCAGGCCCGCGAGCGGGCCGAGCGCCGAGCCGGCAATGCCGCCCGCAACCTCGGCAACGCCGGCCTGGCCCGGATCGTGGCCGGCGGGCTCAAGCGCAGCGCTCAGGAGTCGGCCGGGCGGGCCCGACAGGCCCACGCCAACCGGGTCAGCGAGGCCCAGGGCCGGCTCGACGAGGCCAGTCGGGCGCTACGGGACGACCAGACGCTGACCCTGGACCTGCCGGAAACGAATGTGCCGGCCGGCCGGACCCTGGTCGAGGCCGAGCGGACGCAGATGTGGCACGACGCCCGGCCGTTGTTCGCAGGCGACGGCGTCGACCTGACCATCCGGGGCCCGGAGCGGATCGCGTTGACCGGACCCAACGGTGCCGGCAAGTCGACGCTGCTGCGCCTGCTCTGCGGTGAGCTGACACCGGAGGGCGGCCAGGTACGCCGGGCCGACGGTCGGGTGGCGTACCTGTCGCAGCGGCTGGACCTGCTCGACGCAGAGCGTACGGTCGCGGAGAACCTCGCCGCGTACGCGCCGGACCGCCCGCCGGCCGAGCGGATGAACCTGCTGGCCCGGTTCCTGTTCCGGGGCGATCGGGCCCACCTGCCGGTCGGCGTGCTCTCCGGCGGCGAACGCCTGCGGGCCACCCTGGCCTGCGTCCTCTACGCCCAGCCGGCGCCGCACCTGCTCCTGCTCGACGAGCCCACCAACAACCTCGACCTGGTCAGCGCGGGTCAGTTGCAGAACGCGTTGGACGCCTACCGAGGGGCTTTCGTGGTGGTCAGTCACGACGAGCGGTTCCTGCACGACATCGGCGTGCGGCGGTGGCTGCGACTCGACGGCGCCGGGCTGCGCGAGATCCCGGCGCCCGAGGCGGGGTGAGAATCAGTGCCCGTCCGGCGGTAGCGCGTAGCGCCGCAGGGTGACCGGGCTGCCGTCCGGAGTGGTCCAGTCGGCCGGCTCGGTGGCGGTGTGTCGCCAGCCGTCGCGCTCGTACAGCGCGACGGCCGGCGACCGGCGGCCCTCGACGACCTCCAGGATCAGCTCGACCCGGTGCTCGGCGGCCCACCGCCGCGCCTGCCCGAGCAGGGCGGTGCCGACCCGATGCCGACGCAGGGCGGGCGCGACGAAGAGCCGGGCCACCTCCGCGCGCTCCTGCTCGTCGTCAGCGGGTGGGGCGTGGTGCAGGGCGAGGTGCCCGACCAGCCCGACACCGTCGGCCTCGGCGACCCACGCGTGCCGCAGCCCCGGCGGGCACAACCAGCGGTACGGCTCGACCGGCCAGTTCAGCGGGTAGCCGTCCGAGTGGTGGACCTCGGCGAGCAATCTGACACAGTCGGGCAGGTCGGCGGGGTGACGATCGCGCACGCTCAGCGGGTTCACCGCCCCATTCTGGGGCGTGTCCGACCAGCGACGCCCGACAGGCAGGGTGGTCCGTCGGGCTGCCTCCAATAACCCTCTTATCCTATGGGAAATATATGTGCTCTGGGTCACATTTCTCCTGACTGGTCGGTGCTGAGCAGGTTAGGTTTGCGGGCATGAATCGAAGCACCCGCCTGATCCGGCGCCGCTTCGTCGACTTTCTCCGGGTGGCCAGCGGCATCTGTTGAGTCGGGCGGCCCGAGCAGCCCGACCGACCCGCACCGCCGCGGTTCGCGGCGTGCGCCCCAGCTTCCTTCGCCGACCGTCCGGTCGGGTCGGTGCACCGACCCGACGCGCGGTGTCGATGACGACACCGAAGACGGCGGCACCCACTGACCTTCTTCGACCCACCCACCCGGCAGCGGCGCAACTGGTGGTTGCCGTCTCGTACCCCCTCGTGCCCGCACGACCAGGAGACCTTCCGTGCCCAGAACGAAGACCACGGCCGTACTTCTCGCCCTCGCCCTCACCGCCGCGTCCGCTCTCGCCGGTTGCGGCCGCAACACCGCCACCGCCTCCGGCCAACAGGTGACCGAGCTGCGCTACCAGGGCAGCGTCGGCGCCGTCACCCTGCCCGAACTCGCCGAAGACCTCGGCTACCTCGACGGCATCACGCTCAAATGGATCGGCAACACGATCAGCGGGCCGCAGGACATCCAGGCCGCCACCACCGGCGACACCGAGTTCGGCGGCGCCTTCAACGGCGCGATCGTCAAGCTGGCCGCCGCGAATGCCTCGATCACCGCGGTCATCGGCTACTACGGCGCCAACGAGGTGACCTACAACGGGTTCTACGTCCTTGACGAGAGCCCGATCCGGTCGGCCCGCGACCTGATCGGCAAGCGGATCGGCGTGAACACCCTCGGTGCCCACTCAGAGGCGGTGGTCAAGACCTACCTTGCCCGCAACGGCCTCAACGACGACGAAATCAAGCAGGTCGAGCTGGTCGTGGTGCCACCGGTCAACACCGAGCAGGGGCTGCGCCAACGCCAGATCGACGTCGCCGCGCTCGGCGGTACCCTGCGCGACCTGGCGCTGGAACGCGGCGGGATCCGGCCGCTCTTCACCGATCACGAACTGCTCGGCACCTTCACCGCCGGTAGCTACGTCTTCCGGGACGACTTCATCAAGGCCAACCCGGACACCGTCCGCACCTTCGTCACCGGCGTCGCCAAGGCCATCGAGTGGTCGCGCACCCAGCCTCGGGAAACGGTCATCGCCCGGTTCGAGGACATCCTGCGCAAGCGGGCCCGCAACGAGGACAACGGCCAGCTGAAGTTCTGGAAGAGCTACGGCGTGGCCGGCCCCGGTGGGGTGATCGCCGAGAGCGAGTTCGGCACCTGGGTGGAGTGGCTCAGCCGCGAAGGCGAACTGCGCGGCAAGAAGGTCGTCGCGGCCGACCTCTACAGCAATGAGTTCAATCCGTACCGCGAAGGGGGCGAGCTGTCATGACCCACGACGAACCGCAGCCGAAGATCCGGTTCGACGGGATCGGCAAGGTGTTCCGGGCCCGTGGCCGCGCCGTCACCGCACTCGACGACATCAACCTCGACGTCGCCACCGGCGAGTTCCTCGTCCTGGTCGGCCCCAGTGGCTGCGGCAAGTCCACCCTGCTCGACCTGCTCGCCGGGTTGGCCGAACCGACCGCAGGGCGGATCCTGGTCGACGGGCGACCCGTCACCGGTCCCGGCCTCGATCGGGGCGTGGTCTTCCAGCAGTACGCGCTGCTGCCCTGGCGCACCGCGCAGGGCAACGTCGAGTTCGGACTGGAGGCCAAGGGGGTGCCCCGCCGGGACCGGGCCCGGCAGGCCCGCGACTACCTGGACCTGGTCGGCCTCGCCGGGTTCCACGACCGCTACCCGCACGAGCTGTCCGGTGGGATGAAGCAGCGGGTCGCCATCGCCCGCAGCCTCGCCTTCGACCCCGACATCCTGCTGATGGACGAGCCGTTCGCCGCCCTCGACGCGCAGACCCGCGACAGCCTCCAGGACGAACTGCTGCGGATCTGGCAACAGACCGGCAAGACCATCGTCTTCATCACTCACGGCATCGAGGAGGCGGTCTACCTCGGTCAGCGGGTCGCCGTGCTCACCTCCCGCCCCGGCCGGATCAAGGAGATCGTCGAGATCCCCCTCGCCGGCCGGACCGACTCCGAGGACCTGCGTTCGGATCCCGAGTTCACCCGCTACCGGCACCAGATCTGGAGCCTGCTGCGCGACGAGGTCAGCCGCGCCCAGGACCAGGAACTGGCCCGCGACCGTCAGGAGGCGAGCCTTGTCTAGCACCGTCACGTCCAGCCTCACCGTCGCCCGGCCGGTCGACCCGGCCCCGACCACTCCGGGCGAGCCGGCACCGGAACAGCCGTCCGCCGCCGGTCCGGCGCGACGTCCGGGCGTACGCGCGACCGTCTGGGCGGTGACCGTCGGCGGTGCTCTCGCCGCCGCCACCAAGCGAATCGTGGCGATCGGCCTGCTCGCCGCCGCGTGGGAGGTCTTCCCCCGGCTCGGACTCGTCGACGCCACCTTCCTGCCGCCGCTGTCCGAGGTGCTCGCCGCCTGGTGGTACCTCGCCACCAGCGGTGAACTGACCACCCACCTCCAGGCCAGCCTGTTGCGCTCGCTCGGCGGCTTCGGGTTGGCAATCGTCATCGCCATCCCGCTCGGCCTGGTCATCGGCTGGTACGGACCGGTGGCCACCCTGCTCAACCCGCTGCTGGAGGTCTTCCGCAACACCGCCGCCCTGGCGCTGCTGCCGGTCTTCGTGCTCATCCTCGGGCTCGGCGAGACCTCCAAGGTGGCGATCATCCTCTACGCCTGCGCCTGGCCGATCCTGTTGAACACGGTCAGCGGCGTACGCACCGTCGACCCGCTGCTGATCAAGTCGGCCCGGTCGCTCGGGCTCAGTCCGGTGCGACTGTTTCAGAAGGTGGTGCTGCCGGCGGCCGTACCCACCATCTTCACCGGCGTCCGGCTCGCCGGGGCGTACTCGATCCTGATCCTGATCGCCGCCGAGATGGTTGGTGCCAAGGCCGGCCTGGGCTACCTGATCAACTACGCCCAGTACAACTTCGCGGTGCCGGACATGTACGCCGGAATCATCACGATCTCCGCCATCGGCCTGCTCGTCAACCAGCTTCTCGTCCAGTTGGAGCGGCGCTTCTCCACCTGGCGCACCCAGTGACCGCGTCCCCCGCGTCCCCACCCGACCCGGCCGCACCCGACCCGGCCGCGTCCCCGCCCGAACCAGTCGCGCGAGCCGCCTCGACCCAAGGAGACCCCAGATGACCCTGACCGACACCCGCGTGCGCGTACACCGCATCGGCGGCCGGATCGGCGCCGAGATCACCGGCGTCGACCTGGCCGACCCGCTGGACGACGAGACCATCGCCGCCATCAACACCGCACTGCTGCGGCACAAGGCGCTGTTCTTCCGGCAGCAGCAGCTCGACGACGCCGCCCAGCTGCGGTTCGCCGCCGCCCTCGGCAACCTCACCACCGCCCACCCGACCGTGCCGTCGCTGTCGGGCAGCGAACACATCCTGCCGGTGGAGGGCGGAAAGGGGGCTCGGGCCAACAACTGGCACACCGATGTCACATTCGTGCTCACCCCACCGAAGGCGACCACCCTGCGCAGCCTGGTCGTTCCCGAGTACGGCGGGGACACCCTGATCGCGAACACCGCCACCGCCTACACCGACCTGCCCGAGTCGCTGCGTCGGCTCGCCGACGGGCTCTGGGCGGTGCACACCAACGACCACGACTACGTCCAGCACCCGCAGTTCAGCAGCGCGGAGGCGGAGGAGCGGCACAAGGTCTTCGTCTCCACCCGCTACCAGACCGCCCACCCGGTCGTCCGGGTCCACCCCGAGACCGGAGAGCCGAACCTCTTCATCGGCGGCTTCGCCCAGCGCCTGATCGGACTCTCCCGGACCGAGTCGCGCGACCTGCTGCGCCTGTTGCAGTCCTACGTCACCCGGCCGGAGAACGTCGTACGCTGGCGCTGGGCCCCCGGTGACCTGGTGCTCTTCGACAACCGGACCACCCAGCACTACGCCGTGGACGACTACGGCGACCTGCCGCGCCGGCTGCACCGGGTCACCGTCGCCGGTGACCTGCCGGTCGGCCGCGACGGTCGGCACAGCCACGTGATCGAAGGCGACGCGGCGGCCCACTACACGCCGAACCCGCAGGACGCCCGATGACGGCCAGGACGGGCCGGCCCGGCCAGCTTCACCTCAACGCGTTCCTGCTGAGCGTCGGGCACCACGAGGCGGCCTGGCGGCTGCCGGAGAGCGACCCGTACGCCGACAGCGACGTGGAACATTTCCGCAACCTGGCCCGGATCGCCGAACGCGGCCGTCTGGACTCCGTCTTCCTCGCTGACGGCCCGGTGTTGTGGAGCAACGTGGCCCGCCGTCCGGCGACCGCGCTGGAACCGACCCTGCTGCTCACCGCGATCGCCGCGAGCACCAGCCGGATCGGCCTGATCGCCACCGCGTCGACCACCTACAACGAGCCGTACAACCTGGCCCGCCGGTTCGCGTCGCTGGACCACGTCAGCGGCGGCCGGGCCGGCTGGAACATCGTCACCACCGCAGGGCTGGACGCGGCCCGTAACTTCAACCTGGACAGCCTGCCGGCGCACCGCGAGCGGTACGAGCGAGCGGCCGAATTCGTCGAGGTGTCCCGCAAACTCTGGGACAGCTGGGCCGACGACGCGATCCTCGCCGACAAGGCGGCCGGGGTGTGGGGCGACGAGCAGCGGATCCATCCACCGGCACACACCGGCCGGTTCTACCGGGTCGCCGGGGCGCTCAACGTGCCCCGGTCACCGCAGGGCCATCCGGTGCTGGTCCAGGCCGGCTCGTCGGAGAACGGCCGCGACTTCGCCGCCCGGTACGCCGAGGCCGTCTTCACCGCGCACCAGAGCCTCGGTGCGGCCCGCGACTTCTACCAGGACCTCAAACGTCGGGCCCAGCGGTACGGCCGGCACCCCTCCGGGATCAAGGTGCTGCCCGGCATCGTGCCGATCCTCGGCGGCACCGAAGCAGAGGCCCGGTCGCACGCCGACGAACTGGCCGAACTGATCAAACCCGAGTATGCCCTGCCGCAACTGGCCGAACTGCTCCAGATCGGCGTCGAGGAACTGCACCTGGACCGGGAACTGCCGGAGAACCTGCCCAGCGAGGACGAGATCGAGGGGGCAAAGAGTCGCCGTACCCTGGTGGTCGAACTGGCCCGCCGGGACCGGCTCACCGTGCGGGCGCTGATCGCCCGGCTCGGCGGTGGCCGCGGCCACTTCACCGTCGCGGGCACCCCCGAGCAGGTCGCGGACCTGATCACGGACTGGTACGACGCGGGTGCGGCCGACGGCTTCAACGTGATGCCGGCGGTGCTGCCCCGAGGGCTCACCGAGTTCATCGACCAGGTGTTGCCGATCCTGCGCGCTCGTGGCCTGTTCCGTACCGAGTACGCCGGCCGTACCCTGCGCGAACACTACGGGCTGCCCCGGCCGGTGCCGCACCGGCCGAGCGTTGACCCGGTCGTCGGGGTGCCGGTCGTCCGGGAGCCGGTGACCGAACCGGCCACCCGGTGACCGCCGCCGGCCCAGCGCCAGGCGGCGGTCCCGGGCCGGCGGCACCGCGTACCCGGATCGTCGGGGCCCGACCGGTCCCGACGGTCCGGGTACGACGCGGACCGGTGTTCGCCGTGCTGTGTGTGGCGACGGCCGCCTACTCGGTGCTCTCCGCCCCTCAGGTAGCGGACCGGGGTTCGCCGGTGGCGCAGAGGTCGTCGCGGGCCCGGGGTCGTACCCCGATCGCGGACATCGCCTCGGCGTAGCGCCGGTACGCCTCGCCGGCCTCGCCGTGGCGGCCCGCCGCCAGCAACGTCCGGATGAACTCGGCGTGCACGCCCTCGTCGCAGGGCTCCAGTTCGAGTGCCCGGCCGAGCTGCCGGACGGCCTCGTCGACCTGGTGCGCCTGCCGGGCCAGCGCCGCCAGCCGGCGCACCACCCGCAGATAGCAGCGTCGCGCCTCGTCGCGGGTGGCCCGTGCCCAGTCGTCGTACGGCTCGTCCTCCAGGAAGTCGCCCTGGTAACGCCGGTCGGCGAGGAGGAGGGTGGCCCGTGCGTCGGCGGGCTCGCCCTGCTCGGCGAGGCGGAGGCCGTGCGCGGACTCGGTGAGGAACTCCTCGACGTCGAGTTCGACGTGGCTGACGTCGAGCGCCAGACTGGCGTGTGCCGCGACGACGAAGTGGTCCGTCCCGCAACGACGCTCGGGGTCGAGGACGGCGCGCAGGGTGGAGAGCGCCACGGAGAGCCGATGGCCGACCCGGGCCGGATCCTGGCCGGGCCAGAGCAGCTCACCGAGTTGCTCCCGGGACACCGCGCGGCCCCGTCGGGCCGCGAGGATCCGCAGCAGGTCCCGCGCCTTGCGGGACTGCCACGCGGTGGCCGGTACCGGCGTGCCGTCGACGAACAGCTCGAACCGGCCGAGCGTGCGGACCCGGACCCGGTCCACATCGGCCGGCTGGCCGGCGGCCGGCACCGGCACCCCGACCGCCGTCAACCGCTCGGCGGCCAGCCGGGCGGCGAGGCGCTCCGCCGCATCCGCGCCCGGCAGCCGGCCCAGCAGCACCGCCACCCGGTCGGCCGCCACCCGCGAACCGATGTCCCGCAGCATCGCCAGCGCTTCCCGCCAGACCCGGCGGGCGGCCTCCGCGTCGGTGGTCGCGGCACCGTGCAGCTCCAGCGCCTCGGCCAACGCCGCGTGGTCGCGATGTCGCCGGGCCGCCTCGGCGGCCGTCGCCGCCACCTCGGCCGCCTGCCGCCGGTCCCCGGTCTCCAGGGCCACCCAGCCGAGCGCGAGCCGGGCGGTGGCCGAGTCCGGCCCGCGTTCCAGCTCGACCGCGCGCCGGGCCAGTGCGATCGCGGTGGCGGCGTCCTCGCCGGCCAGCAGCCGGGCCAGACCGGCGAGCGCCGGCACCTGGGCCTGTCGGTCGGCGGCCGGCTCGCTGGCCCGCAACGCCTCCTCGTACGCCGCCCGGGCCAGCGTGGCGCGACCCCGCAGCGCGTGGATCTCACCGATGCCCAGCAGCCCGTACGCGACCTTGCGGGAGCCCATCCGTTGCAGCAGCGGCACGGCCCGCTCGTAGCACGCCATCGCCTCGTCCAGCCGGCCCAGCCGGACGTACGCGGTGCCTTCGTTGCACAGCGCCAGGGCGAGCATCGCGGCGTACCCGTTGGCCTGGGCCAGCTCCACCGCGGGCCGCAGCTCGGCCAGGGCCTGCGCGTAACGTCCCTCACCGACCAACGCGGACGCCCGGTTGGCGCGGATGCGGGTCACCTGCACGGTGTCCCGGGCGGACTCGGCCGCCCGCAGCGCCTTCTCGTGATGCTCGTCGGCGCCCGGCCGGTCACCGCGCAGCTTTGCGGCCAGCGCCAGCGCGGAGTGCGCCGCAGCGAGCGTGTCGTTCCCGCCCACCGCCACCGCCTCGGCCAGCGCCCGCCGGGCATGGTCCCGGCACCCGGTGGCGTCCCCGCTGATCCAGTACGCCGCCGCGCTCCAGGCGAGCAGACGCACGTTGTCGACGGAGGGGTGCGGGTCGAGCCGACCGCGCCGGAAGAGGTCGACCGCGCCCCGGGGCTCGCCGCGCAGGTAGTGCACCAGGCCGTACCGCCAGGCCAGGCCGGCTGGCAACTGCTCCCGCCGCCCGGCCAGCGCCGCGTACCCGGTGATCGCGGCATCGAAGTCACCGAGGATCTGCAACGCCTCACCGTGCAGCAGACGCAGCTCGTCGCAGCGGGCGGGCTCGGGCAGCGACCGGTAGGCCGCGACGACCTCCTCGGCGTCACCCGAGGTGAGCATCCCGGCGCCGTGCTCGGTGAGCAGCCGGGCCGTCTGCTCGGCGGCACCAACCAGGGCGTACGACCGCAGGGCCGGCACCGGGCAGCCGCGCTCGGCGTACCAGGGCGCGGCTGTCGCGTGCAGGCGGGTCGCCGCGACGGTGGAGAGCGGCAGCCACCGACGGAACACCTCGGCGACGATCGGCACCATGCGGTAGCGCTGCCCGTCGGCGGTCAGCGGACGCAGCAGGCCGGCCCGGGCCGCCCGGGCCAGCAGCGCCCCGCCGCGCCGGTGCCCGAGCAGTTGGCACAGGTCGGGATGGACCGGATCGAGATGTGCGGCGTCGCGCAGCAACCGGCGCAGCTCCGCAGGCAACTCGGCGAAGACCTCCCGGACCAGGTACGACTCCAGTGGGCTGCCCGCCTCGGCCAGCTGCGCACCGTCGGCGCCGCTGGCGGTGGCGGTCTTCGCGGCCAGGGCGACCAGCGCCGGCCACCCGGCGGTGGCGGCGTGGATCCGGGTGGCGAGCACCCGATCGGCCATGCCGTGCTCGGTGAGAACCGCCGTCACCTGCTCCGGCGAGAGCGCCAGCTCCGCCGGCCCGTACTCGACCAGGAGGCCCGCCTGCCGGTGCCCGACCGGTGCCGGCGGTTGCCGGGTCAGCACCACCGTCCGGAGCCGCCGGGGGAGCAGTTCCACCGCAGTCAGCAGTGCCTGCGACTGCCGCCGCGACAGTCGTGGCACGTCGTCCAGGACCAGCCAGCCGGGTGCGCTGACGGGCAACTCCGTGCCCCACCGGGCGGCGAACCGTTCCGGATCGTCGATCGCCTCGGCCACCGCCTCCGTACCGTCACACCAGCGCGCCGCCCGGTCGCGCAGCCAGCCGCGTACGGCGAGCGTCTTGCCGTAGCCGGCGGCGGCGACGACGAAGACGCACCGCCGGCTGAGCATCCGATCCTCCGCCACGGCCATTCGACGCCTTCCGCCTCGCAGTTGGTCCACCTCTATTTGGCGCCTCGCGGGCCGCGCTGAACACGCCAGCGTCGCCGTTGCGACAGCAGCGAAACCGGCGGCTTTGACGCCACTTTGACGAAGCCCTGAACCCTCGGGCCGACGATGACCGGGTCCGCGGCCGAGGGGGCCGCAGATCGATCGCACAAGGGGGTGTCATGACAAGACTGCTGTCGGGACGGGCGCTACTCGCCGTACTGGTCGTCCTGCCGACGCTGACCACCGTGGCGGCCGCGCCGGCGAGCGCCGCCGACGCGGCGAGGCCGGGGGCGCTCAGCGACGAACCGGTGGACCGGGAGATCGAGCTGGCCCGGCTCAGCTATCAGAACGGCGTTCGGGTGACCTTCACCCGGGACGCGGAGTCCGGCGACTGGGGCCTGCGGGAGGACGGTCAGGTCGAGCGCAACGGACCACTCGTCGACGACGCCGAGTCCGGCATGCTGGCGGCGTACCTGCGTAGCACGCCGGCGTCGGTGCCGGTGCCGCGGGAGTTGCTGGCGGAGCCGGCGCCGGGCACGCCGACCCCGCCGGAGCTGGCGGGCCGGAGCATCGCACCGTCGCCGGTCGTCGCCGACGACCTCGCGGTGCCCTCGTCCGGCGGTACGGCGGCGCGGGCCATCACCAGCTGCTGGGACCTGGCCTGGGACCCGTACCACTGGTTGGAGCTGCCCGGGTATCCCGTGCCGGCCTCGGTGCACCACCCGGCGAAGACCTACTACTCGGCCGACTTCACCGGCCGGGCGATGTACGCGCACAGTCTCCTGACCAACTGCACCGGAGGCAACGCCGCCCGGCACCGCATCTACTACCGGAAGGTCAACGGCGACTACGTGAAGCACCACGACTTCTTCGTGCCCTCCTGGCACTGGCAGAAGGTGACGAAGGGTTCGGTGCACCGCTACCGGGCGGTGCTCTACGACGGCGCGTGGGGCGACACCCGCAACGGCAAGTACACCGGCTGACGGCACGGATCTCCGTCTCCGGTGGGCAGCTGTCCGGCTGCCCACCGGAGACGCCCCCATCAGCGAGACCGCCCGGTTGCCGGTCGCTCTCACTCCCAGCGGAAGAGCAGACCCGCCACCACGGCACCCAGCACGACCGTGCCGCCGAGACCGAGCAGGTGGGCGGCCTCGACGGCGGTGCCGGCCGAGGCGGCCGAGAGCGCCTCGACGGCGGCACCGAAGGGCAGCCAGGCACCGATCTCGGCGAGCGGCTCGGGCAGCGCGTCCCGGCCGCCGAACATGCCGCCGAGGGCGCCGACGGCGAAGAAGATGACCAGACCGATGGCGACGGCCGAGTTCGGGGTGGGCGCGACCGCGGCGACGATCATGCCGGTGGCGTACATCGCCGCCATCGCCAGGCCGAGCACGCCGAGCGCGGTCATGGCGTGGACGGGCGGGTTCGCGCCGAACACGACGAACGCGACGGTGAGCGCCCCCGCGATGCCGATGATCGTCTGGAGGAGACCGACGATCGCCTGCGCGGCGAGGACCATGGCCGGTGAGGCGGGAGTGACCGCGAGCCGGCGCAGGATGCCACTGCGTCGGTAGTAGGCGAGGAAACTAGGCATGTTGATGATGCCGATCATGGCGACGACCATGGTGAGCACGATCGGCAGCACGAACACGTCAAGCGCCGTACGCCCGTTCACCACGACCTGGTCGGTCGCCGAGGCGGCGCTGGTCAGCAGGATCAGCAGCGGCAGGCCCAGCGGGACGATCAGCCCGGCGGTGTCCCGCATGACCATCTTCGCCTCGCAGCCGACGAGGATGAGCAGGGAGCGCAGCCCGGGGCGGTGCGCCGTGACGAGGGTGCTCATGCCGTCACCTCCAGGTCCTTGCCGGTCAACGCGACGAACGCGTCGTCGAGGTTCTCCGCGCCCGTTCGCGCGACGAGGCCCGTGGGGGTGTCGAGCGCGAGGACCCGGCCGGCGTCGATGACGGCGACCCGGTCACAGAGCCGTTCGACCTCCTCCATCGCGTGACTGACAAGCAGGATGGTCACCCCGTCGGCCCGCAGCCGCTCGATCGTGCCCCACATCCGCCGTCGGGCCGCCGGATCAAGCCCGGTGGTCAGCTCGTCGAGGATCACCACGCGGGGCCGTCCGGCCAGCGCCAGGGCGATCGAGAGCCGCTGCTTCTGACCGCCGGAGAGCTTCTCGAAGATGGTCCGCCGCTGCTCGGCCAGGTCGACCAGGTCCAGCAGTTCGTCGGTGGACCGGGGCGCGGGGTAGAAGCTGCGGTACAGGTCGATCAGCTCCGTGACGCGCAGGGCATGGTGCAGGTAGGCGTTCTGCAGCTGTACGCCGAGCACCTGCCGGAGCCGGGCCCGGTCGCGGCGCGGATCGAGGCCGAGTACGCGTACCCGCCCCCGGTCGGGACCGCGCAGCCCGGCGATCATCTCGACGGTGGTCGTCTTCCCCGCACCGTTGGTGCCGAGGATGCCCATCGTCTCGCCGCTGTCGACCCGCAGGCTCACATCGACGACCGCCTGGGTGCGGCCGTAGCTCTTGGCGAGGTTCTCGGCGAGGATGGCCGGCTCGGAACTGGTCATAACCGAACGCTACGGCCGAGGCCGGGACGAATCCTGTGCCGGAAGTAACCACCTGCGGCCATGACTTCCGGCACGGGTGACCGAGGTCGCGACCGGCCTAGAGTTGGGATCATGCGACGGATCGGCACGGAGGAGTGGTCGGGCCTCGCCATGCTCGTGGTGGCGGTCGCGGTCGCCGTACCCGGCCTGTTCGGCGCCGCCGAGCTGGTGATTCCGCAGGGCTTGTGGATCGCCCTCTTCGTTCTCTTCCTCTGCGCCCTGCTCGCCTCGTTGGCCGCGCCCGCGTCGGGCCGCTCGCGCCACGTGGTGTTCGGCGTGGCGGTCGTCGCCGCCTGGGCGCTCGTGCTCTCCGCGCGCCACCTGGGGCTGCTGCCGGTCCTGCTGGTCTTCACCGCCGCGGTGAGCGTCTACCTGGTCCCGCTCCGCGCGGGCCTGATCGTGGTCGGCCTCAACACGGCGGTGATCACCCTCGTCGCGCTGTCGGCCACCTCCGAGCCGGTGGAGCTGACCCTGACGGTGGGCTTCTACCTGCTCATCCAGTTGGCCTCGCTGCTCAGCTCGATCACCCTGCTGCGGGAACAGCGGATGCGCCGCGAACTCGCCGCGGCACACGTCGAGCTGACGGCGGCCGGCTTCCGGCTCGAGGAATCGGCCCGTACCGAGGAGCGCCTGCGGATCTCCCGGGAACTGCACGACCTGATCGGTCACCAGCTGACCGTGCTGACCCTCGAACTGGAGACCGCCCGGCACCTCGACGGCGCGGCGGCGCGGCGGCACGTGGAGCGCGCCGACCGGGTCGCCCGGGAACTGCTCGGCGACGTACGCAGCACCGTGGGGCAGCTGCGAACCGAGACTCCCGATCTCGAACAGGCGCTCCGCCGGATGGCTCGTGACCTGCCGGGCCTCGACGTGTCGATCGAGGTCTCGCCCAGGGTACGGGTGGACGAGGAGCGCGGCGCGGCGTTCGTCCGCGCGACGCAGGAGATCATCACGAACACGATCCGGCACGCCGAGGCGCGTCAGCTGCGGATCTCGGTCACCGGTGACGACGCCGGAACCGTTCTCGACGCCCGCGACGATGGGCGCGGCGCACGTAACCCGGTGTTCGGCAACGGGTTGCGCGGCCTCCGCGAACGATTCCAGGCCCTCGGCGGTGACCTGGCCGTCGAGGGTGACGGGGGATTCCGGGTGACCGCCCGGGTGCCGGCGGCATGACCCGCGTGGTGGTCGTCGACGACCAGACCCTCATCCGGCAGGGCATCCGTGGGCTGCTCGAGGTCGCCGACATCGACGTGGTCGGCGAGGCCGCCGACGGCCGGGCCGCGCTCGACGTCATCGAGCAGACCACCCCGGACGTGATCCTGCTCGACCTGCGGATGCCCCGCTTCGACGGCATCTGGACGATCGAGCAGCTGCGGGCCGCCGAGGTCGACATCCCGGTGCTGGTGCTCACCACGTTCGACGACGACGCGCTGGTGCTGGGCGCGCTCCGCGCGGGTGCCCGCGGCTACCTGCTCAAGGACGTGACACTGGCACAGCTGACCCGGGCCATCCACACGCTCGCCGAGGGCGGCACGCTCATCGCCCCGTCGATCACCGACCGGATGCTGCGGGCGATCCGCTCCGGACCCTCACCGGCCGGACCGGACGCGCCCGCCGCGCAGGGGCTCACCGAACGCGAGCAGGAGGTGCTGCGGCTGGTCGCGCACGGCTACAGCAACCGCGAGATCGCCGGAATCCTCTTCCTCGCCGAGGGGACCGTCAAGAACCACGTCTCCACGATCCTCACCAAGCTCGGTGCCCGGGACCGGACGAACGCCGTGCTCCGCGCCCTGCACGAGGGCATCCTGGATTAGCTCTCGGCGGCGGTCCTCCCGGGCCGGGCGCGCTCAGGCGGCCAGCGTGGCGTAGCGGCCGTTGCGGTCCAGCAGGCTGTCGTGGTCGCCGGCCTCGACGACCCGCCCGTGGTCGAGCACCAGGATGCGCGGGTCACGCAGCAGCGTACGGGCGATGGCCAGGCGCTGCTTCTCGCCGCCGGAGAAGCGGTGGCCGCGCGAGCGGGCGGCCCGCCGGGCCGAGGCGGACCGCTTCTTCGGCCACCTCGACGACGCCGACCGGGCCGAGTTGACCCGCATTCTGCGTACCCTGCGCGAATGATTCGCCGACTCCTGACCTGACTGTGGTCGACCGAGCCGAACCGTTAGGGTGTAGCCGTGGCCAGTTTCGCGGTTGGACTCCGTTCCGTCCTTCGACGTGAGCGACGCTTGGCTCGCCTGCGAGCCGTCCTCAACCGCCTGAGCTGACCACTTTCTGCGACCGGCGGATCGATCCGCCAGGTCTCCGTGGTCGTTGGTCGATCCGCGCTCCGAGCATTTTCCGGAAGATCCGCCTGCCTGCCGTGGGCGGATCGGAGCGAGATTGGCGTACCTTAATGGATCTTGAGAAGTTGTTGGCCGACCGGCTGGCCCCGGCGTTCTCGGCGGTGGCCGGCGGACCGGTCGACCCGGTCGTGCGGCGGTCCCAGCACGCGGACTACCAGTCCGACGCGGCACTGTCCCTGGCGCGTCGGCTCGGCCGCCCGCCACGGGACGTCGCCACCGAGGTACTCGACCGGGCGGAGTTGACGGACCTCTGCTCGGCCGTGGCGGTGTCCGGTCCGGGTTTCATCAACCTGACGGTCGCCGACCCGGCACTCGGCCCCCTGCTGTCGGCGATGGCCGCCGACGACCGGCTCGGCGTCGCGCCCAACGCCGCGCCCGAGACGGTGATCGTGGACTATTCGGCGCCGAACGTGGCCAAGGAGATGCACGTGGGGCACCTCCGGTCGACAGTCATCGGCGACGCCGCCGTACGGCTGCTGACCTGGCGCGGGCACCGGGTGATCAAGGCCAACCACCTGGGGGACTGGGGCACCCCGTTCGGGATGCTCATCGAGCACCTGCTCGACCTGGGCGAGTCGGCGGCCGTCCACGAGCTGTCCGTTGGTGACCTGGACTCGTTCTACAAGGCGGCCCGGGTCAAGTTCGACGCCGACGACACGTTCAAGGAACGGGCCCGGCTACGGGTGGTCGCCCTGCAGGGCGGCGACGAGCTGACCCTGCGGTTGTGGCGGCTGCTGGTCGCCGAGTCGGAGAAGTACTTCCTCACCGTCTACGACCAGCTCGGAGTCCTCCTCACCGAGCAGGACTTCTGCGGCGAGAGCTACTACAACGACATGCTCGCCCCGGTCACCGACGAGTTGGACCGGCTCGGGTTGCTGCGCGACAGCGGCGACGCGGCCTGCGTCTTCCCGGACGGCTTCACCGGCCGCGACGGGCAGCCGTTGCCGATCATCGTGCGCAAACGCGACGGCGGGTACGGCTACGGCGCCACCGACCTCGCCGCGATCCGCCACCGCATCCGGGACCTCGGCGCGACCCGGCTGCTCTACGTCGTCGGGCTGCCGCAACGGCAGCATTTCGAGATGGTGTACGCGGTCGCCCGGCAGGCCGGCTGGCTCAGCCCACCGGCGACGGCCGAACACGTCGGCTTCGGCTCCATCCTCGGCCCGGACGGCAAGATGCTGCGCAGCCGGACCGGCGGCTCGATCAAACTCGTGGAACTGCTCGACGAGGCGGTGACCAGGGCCGCCGAACTGGCCCGGCAGAAGAACCCCGACCTGCCCGAGGCGACCGTCGCCGAGGTCGCCCGCGCGGTAGGCATCGGCGCCATCAAGTACGCCGACCTCGCCACCGACCGGATCAAGGACTACGTCTTCGACTGGCAGCGGATGCTCTCCCTCGACGGCAACACCGCCCCGTACCTCCAGTACGCCCACGCCCGGATCCGCTCCATCTTCCGGCGCGCCGGCATAACGGAGTTCACCGCCGGCACGATCTCGATCGGGCACCCGGCCGAGCACGCACTCGCCCTCGAACTGGCCAACTTCGACACCGTCGTCACCGGCGTCGAGCGAACCCTGGAGTTCCACCGGCTCGCCGGCTACCTGCACACCCTCGCCGCCACCTTCAGCGGCTTCTACGAACACTGCCCGGTGCTGCGCGCCGACGACGAGGTACGCGACAGTCGGCTGGCTCTCTGCGACCTCACCGCCCGGGTCCTGCACCGAGGACTGCACCTGCTCGGCATCGCCACGCCGGACCGCATGTAGCCGTCGGGCGCGAACCACGATGGCGCCGATGCTGCGCCGGCCGCCACCAAGGCTGGCGTGGCGGCGGGTGGCAGACTCGTCGGGGTGAACGAGGTGGCCGCGTCGCCGGTGGACGGCGAGTTGGAGAGTGTCAGTCTGGTGGACCTCGCGGTCTCCCGGCTGACCCGGGAGCTCCTCAGCGGCAAGAGCGACCCGGGCGAACGCCTGGTGGAGGAGCAGCTCACCCGGCGGCTCGGGATCAGCCGGGCACCCCTGCGGGAAGCGCTGCGGTTGCTGGCCCAGCAGGGGCTGGTCGAGCACATTCCCCGGCGCGGGGTCCGGGTCGCCACGCTCTCCGACCGGGACGTACGAGAGCTGTACGAGCTGCGTGACGTGCTGGAGCGGTTCGCGGTACGAACGGCGGTCCCGGTCCGGCGGGAGAGCGACCTCGCCGGGCTGCGGGCGGCGCTGGACCAGCTGCGGGAGGCGACCCGGGCCGGTGATCGGCTGGCCGTCGCCGAGTCACACCGGACGTTCCACGTGGCGCTGGTGGGGCTCGCCGGCAACCGGCAGCTCTCCGCGGTGTACGACTCGATCCTGGTGAAACTACAGCTCTACATGGCGATCAACCTGCGGCGCGAGGCGGAGACGGCGCAGCCGCTGGACGGGGTGCACCGGCACGAGCGGCTCTTCGAGGCCGTCGCCGGGGGAGACCCGGAGGCGGTGCTGGCCGTGCTCTCCGGGCACGGGGCGCGCTCGTACCTCAAGTAGCAGTGCGGCCTGCGCGGCCGGGTGACGCCGGATCGTGCGTCATCGCGTCGTTACATTCGGCGCGTTTCCCCGTAACGGGACTGTCGACAATCGACTGTATGCCAGAGCGGATCGGATCGGTTTCGCAGCTGCGGTCGGCGTACCTCCACGCTGGACTGACCCCCGTCGAGCTGGTCGAACGCGTCCTGGCCGGGTTGGCGGGGCGGGACGGGGGACCGGTCTGGATCAGCACCCTCTCGGCCGGGTACCTGCGCGCCCGGGCCGAGTCGCTGACCCGCGACGGCGACCCGGTCACGCTGCCGCTGTACGGCATCCCGTTCGCGGTCAAGGACAACATCGACGTCGCCGGGCTGGTCACCACGGCCGGCTGCCCGGAGTTCGGCTACCGGGCCGTCGAGGACGCGCCCGTGGTACGCCGACTGCTCGACGCCGGTGCGCTACTCATCGGCAAAACCAACCTGGACCAGTTCGCCACCGGGCTGACCGGTGCCCGTTCGCCGTACGGCAGCTGCGAGAGCGTCTTCGGCGGCGGTCTGATCTCCGGCGGCTCCAGCTCCGGCTCGGCGGTCGCGGTCGCCGCCGGCCAGGTCTGCTTCGCCCTGGGCACGGACACCGCCGGCTCCGGTCGGGTGCCGGCGGCGCTTAACGGGATCGTCGGCCTGAAACCCACCCGGGGCCTGCTCAGCACGGCCGGGGTGGTGCCGGCCTGCCGCTCGTTGGACTGCGTCTCGATCTTCGCCACCGACGTGGCCGGCGCACTGGCGGTGCTGCACGTCGCCCGGGGCGTCTCGGCGGCCGATCCCTGGGGGCGGTCGCTGCCGGTGGAGCGGGTGGTAGCCCGCATGCCGGGGACGCTACGCCTCGGCGTGCCCCGGGCCGAAGACCTCGAGTTCTTCGGCGACGCGGGGCAGGCGGTCCGGTTCGCCGCCGGGGTTCAACGGCTGCGCGATCTGGTCGCACAGACCCGTCAGGTGCCGCTGGCCGCCTTCACCGAGGCGGGCGACCTGCTCTACCAGGGGCCCTGGGTGGCCGAGCGGCTGACCGGGCTGGACGGATTCCTCCGGGCACACCCCGAGGCGGTCCTGCCGGTCACCCGGGCCGTGCTGGAGACCGGGCGGCGCTACACCGCGATCGACGCCTTCCGGGGCTGGCATCGGCTGCGCGAACTGCGGGCCCGGATCGACAAGCTCTGGCAGGAGATCGACGTGCTGGTGGTGCCCACCGTCGGCACCACCTTCACGCTCGACGAGATCGCCGAGGACCCGATCGGGCGCAATGCGATGCTCGGCCGCTACACCCAGTTCGCGAACCTGCTCGACCTGGCCGCGGCGACCGTGCCGAACGGGTTCACCGCCGCCGGCCGCCCGGCGAGCCTGACCCTGGTCGGCCCGGCCTTCACCGACACCACCCTGGCCCAACTCGCCGCCGCTTTCGGCACCGGGCCCACTGCCGGCGGCACCGGGTTTCCCGCCGACGGCAGCGAATCCGTCGAGGACGGGGAGCATCCGCTCGCCGCCGCACAGCTGACCCCGGGAGGAGAGCGATGATGGGCCGGATCGGGCCGGTGACGGCGAACCCCTATCCCTGGCCGTACGACGGCGCGGCCGACACCGCGCGTACCGCCCTGCTCTGCATCGACTGGCAGACCGACTTCTGCGGGCCGGGTGGCTACGTCGACGCGATGGGCTACGACATCGGGCTGACCCGGGCCGGCCTGCCGGCCACCGCCCGGCTGCTGGCACACGCCCGATCGCTCGGCATGCTTGTCGTGCACACCCGGGAGGGGCACGATCCGGACCTGTCCGACCTGCCGCCGAACAAGCGTTGGCGCTCGGCCCGGATCGGTGCCGAGATCGGCGCGGCCGGCCCATGTGGTCGGATCCTGGTCAAGGGCGAGCCGGGCTGGGAGATCGTGCCCGAGGTGGCTCCGGTGCCCGGCGAGGTGGTCATCGACAAGCCGGGCAAAGGCGCCTTCTATGCCACCAACCTCGACCTGGTGCTGCGTACCCGGGGCATCACCCATCTGATCCTCACCGGCATCACCACCGACGTCTGCGTACACACCACCATGCGGGAGGCGAACGACCGGGGCTACGAGTGCATCATCCTCTCCGACTGCACCGGCGCCACGGACAAGGGCAACCACGACGCGGCGCTGCACATGGTGACCATGCAGGGCGGCGTCTTCGGCTGCGTCGCCACCTCCGAGGACGTCATCGCCGCCATCAGCTGAATGAGGTGAGCCATGTTGACCATCGCCGCCGCGCGGCCCTCCCCGTACACCTTCGAACCCTCGACCACGGCGCTGCTCGTCATCGACATGCAGCGCGACTTCCTGGAACCCGGCGGCTTCGGCGAGAGCCTGGGCAACGACGTGGGCCAGTTGCGGCGGACCATCGCGCCGCTGGCGGTGCTGTTGGCCGGCGCCCGCGCTGCGGGCCTGACCATCGTGCACACCCGCGAGGGGCACCTGCCCGACCTCTCCGACTGCCCGCCGGCCAAGCTGAACCGGGGCGCACCGAGCATGCGGATCGGCGACCCCGGACCCAAGGGACGGATCCTGATCCGGGGCGAGTACGGCCACGACATCGTCGACGAACTCGCGCCGCTGCCCGGCGAGCCGGTCGTCGACAAGCCGGGCAAGGGCGCCTTCCACGCCACCGGACTGGCCGGGCTGCTCGCCGAACGGAAGATCCACAGCCTGCTGGTCACCGGGGTCACCACCGAGGTGTGTGTGCACACCACCGTCCGGGAGGCAAACGACCGCGGGTACGAGTGCCTCGTGCTCGCCGACTGCGTCGGGTCCTACTTCCCCGAGTTCCAGCGGGTCGGGCTCGACATGATCGCCGCCCAGGGCGGGATCTTCGGCTGGGTGGCCGACTCGACGGACGTGCTCGCCGTGCTGCCCACCACCCCCGTGTTGCAACCCTCCTGCTGACCGGGAGCAGCCATGGTTTCCACCAGGTCCACCGCCGTCGGGCTCCCGTACTGGGTGCGCGGCGACACCAACGCGTTCTTCGGGTTCGGCGTCAACGTCCTGGTCAACGTGCTCACCCTGACCGGGCTCTGTGTCTTCGTGGTGAACCTGCCCGAGCGGGAGGTGTTCGGCACGATCCTGCCGGCGCTCGGCATCGCCCTGGTCGCCGGCAACATCTACTACACCTACCTGGCCCGACGGCTGGCCCGCCGGGAGAACCGCAGCGACGTGACCGCCCTGCCGTACGGGCCGAGCGTGCCGCACATGTTCATCGTCATCTTCGTCATCATGCTGCCGATCTTCCTGCGTACCGGCGATCCGCTCCGGGCCTGGGAGGCCGGGCTGGCGTGGGCCTTCATCATCGGCGTGATCGTGCTGATCGGCGCGTTCGTCGGCCCGTACATCCGCCGGTACACGCCACGGGCGGCGCTGCTCGGCACGCTGGCCGGCATCTCCATCACCTTCATCTCGATGAACCCGGCCGGCCAGATGTGGCGGCTCGCCTGGATCGCCCTGCCGGTCTTCGCACTGCTGCTGATCGGTCTGCTCACCGACGTCAAGTTGCCGTTCAACTTCCCGATCGGGCTTGCCGCCCTGCTGCTCGGCACCGCGATCGGCTGGCTCGGCGGAGCGATGTCGGTGCCGGACGTCACGGCGGCGGCGCGGGACATCGCATTCGCCTTCCCCAGCTTCCAACTCGACCTGCTCTGGCGCGGGCTCGCCGACATGGCGCCGCTGCTGGCCACCGCGATCCCGCTCGGCGTCTACAACTTCACCGAGGCGATGACAAACGTGGAGAGCGCGGCCACCGCCGGGGACAGCTACAACCTGCGCAGCGTCCTGCTCGCCGACGGTGCCGGTGCGGTGATCGGCTCCGCCCTCGGCTCGCCGTTCCCACCGGCGGTCTACGTCGGCCATCCGGGCTGGAAGGCCGCCGGTGGGCGGAGCGGCTACTCGATGGCGACCGGGATCGTCATCGCGCTGCTCTGCTTCCTCGGCATGTTCTCCCTGCTCGGCGCGATCTTCCCGACCGCGGCGATCGTGCCGATCCTGCTCTACATCGGCCTCCTGATCGGCGCGCAGGCCTTCCAGGCCACGCCCCGGGCCCACGCGGCGGCGGTGGTGGCCGCGCTGATCCCCAACATCGCGGCCTGGGCGACCGGGCAGATGAACAACGTGCTGGCGGCGGCGGGCACCACTGCGGCCCAGGTCGGCGACGAGGCCCTGGCCAGCGCCGGGGTGGTCTACGACGGCCTGCGCATCCTCGGTGAGGGCGCCATCCTGGCCGGCCTGGTGCTCGGCGCGATCGTCGCGTTCATCATCGACAAACGCTTCGCCCAGGCGGCCATCTTCGCCGGCTCGGGGGCGCTGCTCGCCTTCATCGGCCTGATCCATGGCGAGGAGGTCCGGTGGAACGCCAACGGGCAGGTCGCGCTCGGCTACCTCTTCGTCGCGGTGATCTGCGCGATCTTCGCGCTCGGCAAGTATCCGCCCCGGAGCCCCGAGCCCGAGGAGATCGAGCTGGACCGCCAGCACGGCGCGGCCGACCCCGAGCCGGCTCCGGCCGCCTCCGCGCCGGTTTCGGCCGATCCCGCGCCGGTTTCGGCCGATCCCGCGCCGGTTTCGGCCGATCCCGCGCCGGTTTCGGCCGATCCCGCGCCGGTTTCGGCCGCCTCCGCGCCGGTTTCGGCTGACCCGGAGGCGGGCCGCTCCGCCGACCGGGGGCCCGTCTCCGCATGACCGGAACCGGAGGGGATCGTATGGAGATCGACCGGTCGGACGTGTTCGCCGAGGTGACGGCGGCCTTCGCCGGCTACGAGCAGGCCCTGGTCGACGGGGATCCGGACCGGATCTGCGGATACTTCTGGGACTCCGACCGGACCGTACGCTTCGGCATCGCCGACCACCAGTACGGCCTCGACGAGCAGCGCAAGTGGCGCGCCGCACAACCCCCGCTGCCACCCGGCCGCCGGCTGGTCGACCCCGTGATCACCACCTTCGGCCCGGACCTCGCGGTGGTCACCACCCGATTCGGGTACGCCGGCACCGCCGCCACCGGCCGACAGACCCAGACCTGGGTACGCCTCCCGGCCGGCTGGCGCATCGTCACCGCCCACGTCTCCGAACCGCTGACCGACTCCTCCCGTTGACCATGAGCTCCTCCCGTTGACCATGAGGTTGACGGCAGCCTGGAGATCAACGACTGCCGCCAACCTCATGATCAACGCCGAGATGGGGCGGCTAGAAGCCGAGGGCTGACCGGCCGCCGACCACCGGTAGGCGTAGCTCGCTGTGGTGGGGGGCGATCCGCAGTTCGGTGCCGCCCAGCGGCAGCAGGGTGTGCGCCTGGTCGGTGGAGAAGACCACCACACCGATCCGGTGACCGGCCGGGAAGACGTAGTCCTTCGGCTCCAGGGTCCACCGGAAGTCGTACAGCTTGCCCTGCTTGACGGGCTGGGTGCGGGCGGCGCCTGTGCGGTTCTGCGGGTCCATCCAGCCCCGGGTCACCACGGTCGGCGTGCCGGTCGGGCCGTAGTCGACGAGGTAGGCGGTCAGGTTCGCGCCCGGCTTGTTGTCGATCGCCATCCGCAGCCGCATCTCCGGGCGCCCGGAGAAGCGGACCTCGTCGGTCAGGGCGGGGGAGCGGTAGACGAGTCGGTGCGGGTTCGCCGCGTCCGGGCCGGCGACCAGCGTGCTCGGCGCGATGGTGCGTCCCTCGTCGACAAAGC
Source organism: Micromonospora sp. PRAS1 (assembly GCF_059553435.1). Taxonomy (NCBI): domain Bacteria; kingdom Bacillati; phylum Actinomycetota; class Actinomycetes; order Micromonosporales; family Micromonosporaceae; genus Micromonospora; species Micromonospora sp. PRAS1. The sequence goes on along the minus strand of NZ_JCANNB010000011.1, from coordinate 27,312 downwards.
GCTGCTCGACCTTGGTCTTCGGCGCTTTGCGGGAGGTGAGCGTGCCGGGGGCGGTGGCGTCGGCGGCGGCCAGGTGCAGCGCGACCGGGCGGGCGGCCGGATCGGGCCAGTTGCGGTAGGTGGTGTAGACCCGGTCCTCCCGCTGCACCACAGCGGTCGGCTCGTCCATGATGCCGTTGCGGACGTTCCACAGCCAGTAGTCGAACCAGCGGTTCTCGGTCTGCTTCCAGGTCCAGGTGCGGCCGTCGGGCAGGGTCACCGAGGCGGTGTTGCCGGGGCCGCCGTGCCCGCCCTGGTGCAGCCAGAGCTTGCGCGGCACGTTCCGCTTGGCCAGCGCGTCCCACCAGCCGGCGAAGTGCTCGGTGCGGACGTTCCAGTCGTTGAGGCCGTGCACCACCAGGACGCTGGCCTTGACCTTCTTTGCGTCGAGGTAGTCGCGGTCCTGCCAGAACTTCGAGTAGTCGCCGGTGACCCGGTCCTGCCGGGCGGTCAGCTCGGCGATCTCGTCCGCGCAGGCGCCCTCGGCACGGGCCCGGCCGGCGGTGTACTGGGCCAGGATGTCGGCGTCCTCGCCCTGGTATCCGCCGGGCGCGACGACCAGGCCGTTGGCCCGGTAGTAGTCGTACCAGCTGCTGATCGCGGCGACCGGCACGATGGTCCGCAGCCCCTCGACCCCGGTGGTGGCCACCTGGTTGGGCAGCGTGCCGTTGTAGGAGACGCCGGTCATGCCGACGGCGCCGGTGGTCCAGTCGGCGGTCACCGGCGCACCTGTGGCGTCGTACCCCTTCGCCCGGCCGTTGAGCCAGTCGATCACGGCCTTGGTGCCGAGCGTCTCGGCCTGGTCGCCGCTGGTCGGGCAGCCGTCCGAGTCGCCGGTGCCGACTGACTGGCCGAGCACCACCGCGTAGCCGCGCGGCACGTAGTAGTCGTCCAACTGGCCGGGCAGGTTGGCCTTCGCCACCGCGCGCTGCGCCCCGACGTCGGCGGCCCGGGCCCCGGAGCGGCCGGTCAGGCCGTTCTGCGGCAGCTCGTCCACAAGCACGCTCGGGTACGGCACGTCACCCCAGGTGCCCTTGCGGTACGGGCTGTGCTCGAAGATGACAGGCACCTTGAAGCCGTCCGTGGCGGTCTCCCGGGGGCGGGAGATGTCGATCGCCACCCGGTCGCGCCTGCCGTCGCGGTCGGTGTCCACCGGGGTCTCCACGTAGACCCGCTCCTCGATCGCGTCGGCGAGCGAGAAGACCGGCTGGGTCATGCCGTCGCTGACCACGATGCCTGGTGACGTGCTCGCTGCGGGCGTGGCCGCGGCCGGACTCGGGGCCGCGGCCAGCGCCAGGGCACTGGAGAGGCCGACACCTAACAGGGCCGGAAGGCGGGGTCGACGCACGGGGGTTTCCCTTCGGTCGGGTGCACGGCCGGGGTCGGCCGAGTGGTCGAAGATCAATGTGTCCACATGCTATGCCCGACATCGAAGGTGTTGAAGGCCCTCAGCCCATGGACTTGGCACCGTCGATGGCTTCCCGGATGATGTCGGCGTGGCCGGCGTGCTGCGACGTCTCGGCGATGATGTGCAGCAGCACCCGGCGCGGCTCCCGGGCGGTGTTGCGCAGCAGGAAACGGTGCTGCTGCAACGCGCCCAGCAGGTCTGCGCGCTCGGGCGTCAGCGTTGCCTCGGCCATGACGGCCCCCTCTTCGTCGGCGTTGCCCGGACGCTATCGGCCGCCACCGACATTCGACTGCGGCGAGCGCGCCTGCCCGAGTGCCGCCGTCAGTCGCCGCGTCACCGGCGCGGTTTCCTCAGTCGGGGCGACCGCGAAGACGAACCGGTCCGGTCGCAGCAGGACCGTGCCGCAGCAGTGCCGGCGCAGCCAGGCGCTTATCGTCCCGTCGGTGTCGACGACGTCCACCCGGTCGCCGTCGGGCTCGCCGGGCGGCAGGCTCGCCGGCTCGGTGCCGGCCGGATGCACCACCACGCTACGCAGCGGCAGCCCCGACGGACCGGGCAGGTCGGCCGGGACACCGGTGGTGAGCAGCGCGAAGCCGGTGCCGAGCACCTCGTCGAGCAGGACCGGCGTGGTCGAGCCCGCGACGATCACCCGGGGTTGGGGGAACATCGTCCCCACCGGACCGTCGCGCCGCCCGTCGGCGAACAGACCCCGGTCGTACGCCGGCAGTGGCTTGAACTCGAAGCTGCGCACGAACCGGCGTACCCGGGGCACGGTCTGCACGGCCCGTAGCGCGAGGTCCCGCAGCCAGGCCGCGCGGCGGTCGCGGGCCAGGAAGACCCTGCCGAGACGCACGCTGGTCTGCGCCATCGCCGCAGTGTGCGGACGCCGCTCCAGCTCGTACGTGTCGAGCAGTCCCGGGTCGGCCCGACCGGACAGCACCAGATCGAGTTTCCAGGTCAGGTTCGCCGCGTCGCGCAGCCCGCTGCACAGCCCCTGGCCGAGGAAGGGCGGCATCTGGTGTGCGGCGTCGCCCAGCAGGAAGACCCGCCGCTCCCGCCACCGTCGCGCGATCAGGTGGTGGAAGGTGTAGACCACCGCGCGGGTGACGGTGAACCGCGCCGGATCCACGTACGGCTCGACCAGCGCGGCGATCCGCCCCGGCCGGGTTATCTCGGCCTCGGTCTCGCCGGGGTGCAGCATGAACTCCAGGCGGTAGCTGCCCCGGGCACCGGGGGAGACGAAGGCGGGCCGCCGCCAGTCGCAGACGAAGGTGGTGTGCTCGCCCCGGATCGCGTCCGGCGGCACGTCACCGGAGAGCGCCAGCCACGGCTCGGCGTAGCTCGCCCCGGCCAGCGGGATCTCGACGGCGGTTCGGGTGGTGCTGCGCGCCCCGTCGCAGCCGAGCACGTACCTGGCCCGTACCGGCAGCGACTCGTCGGTGCGTACGTCCCGCAGGACCAGGTGCACCTCGTCGTCCTCCTGCCGAAGGCTGACCAACTCGGTGCCGAGGCGCAGCTCGACATGGTCGAACCGGTCCAGGCCGGTGCGGAGGGTCTGCTCCAGCAGCGGCTGGTCGAAGAAGTTCAGCGGCGCGTGTCCGAAGCCGAAGTCGACCTCGGCGAAGGCGATGGTGGCGAAGACGTCGCCGCCGGCGTTGACGTAGTCGGCGCGCGACGGTTGATGCAGGTCGCCGACGATCCGGTCGAGCAGGCCCGCCTGCTGGTAGATGCGCAGGGCCTCGTCGTCGCAGGAGAACGCCCGGGGCTGACCGTGCGGCGTGGTGCTCCGCTCGACCACAAGCGTCCGTACGCCGCGCAGGCCGAGCAGGTTTGCGGTCACCGCGCCGACCGGGCCACATCCCACGACGACGACGTCGACCTCCTGCACCGCGGCGTGCGGCGACGGCTGGGCCGGATCCATGACTTTCCTCCGTTGCCGGGCGGCCCGGTGGCACACCGGGCCCAGTGCTGCTGACGACGACCAGGACAGCAGGCGACTGTGGAGGCCCCGTGGAGGATGTGTTGAGGCGGTGGTCAGCCGAAGCGGGGAAGCAGCAGGCCGGCGCCCTGCCGGGCGGCGATTCGGGCCCCGACGGCCAGCGCGGCCGGATCGTCGCGGGCCAGCCCGCGTACCCGGTGCAGTTCGGCGGCGAGGACCGACTCGCCGAGCCGTTCCGCCACGCTCAGGCCCTCCTCGGCCAGGGCCGCCGCGGTGGCGCGATCACCCGCGGCCAGGTACGCCTCGGCCATCCCGCTCAACGTGACGGTCCGGGTGGCCCGCAGCCCAGGGCGGTAGATGCCCGCCATCGCGGCGCGCATCGCCGGAAGCCGGTGGTGTTCGCCGCCACGGGCGGCGGCCCATTCGAGAAAGAACCCGCCGGTGGTGACGAAGTGCGGCAGGCCGTTCGCCGTGCCGATGTCCCGGCAGCGCCGTGCCGCGTCGCGGACCGTCGGCACGTCCCCTTCCTGCATCCCCATCCAGGCGGCGAAGAGTGCCGCGTTCGCCCGCCCGTACGGATCGTCGAGCCGCTCGGCGAGCAGTTCGGCCTCCACGATGTCCTGCCGGGCGGCGGTCGTGTCACCGCGCAGCGACCTGACCAGGGCCCGGAAGTTGTGGGCGGCAAGTACCGGCAGCCGGCCGACCTGCCGGCCGAGCAGCCGTGGATCCACCAGCCGCAGTCGGTCGATCGCGGTGGTGAGCCGCTCGTCGGCCGACGCCAGTGCTCCGGTGAAGTAGCCGACCACGCCGAGCAGATAGTCACCGGCCGCGGCGTACAGGCCCATGCCGTCGTCGTCCGCGCGCACCAGCCGGCCGGCCAACTCGGTGCAGACCGCGAAGTCGGCCTGGTTGGCCGCCAGTTCACCGAGCGCCCAGAGCGCGGGCCGGATGTCCGTCTCCGGGCCGACGAGCGTCAGCAACTGCCGGGCCCGGGCGCACACCTTGTCCACCGCATCGGCGCCGACTCCCACGGTCATCTGCAACAGGGCGGCACGGTGCAGTTGGACGGCGAGTTCGGTCTGCGCCGCCGACGGTGATCCGGCGGCGAGCGGTGCCAGCCTGAGCGCGGCGCGGTCCAGGTGGCCGACGGCATCCTCGTAGGCGAATCGTCGGGTGGCGTCGTCGGCCGCCGCGAGCGACCACCTCAGCTGGTCCGGGCCGTGGCCGAGCCCGACTGCCCGCCCGTAGTGGTGCGCCAACTCGGCCGGGGCGACACCGCCGGCCCGCTCGTAGGCGGCGGCCAGTCGGGCGTGCAGCGCGGCGCGGCGCGGCGGGAGCAGTTCGGCGTAGGCGACCTCGGCGAAGAGCGGATGGCGGAAGCGCACCGCGCCCGGACCGCCCTCCAACACCAGGGCCGCCGTGTAGGCCGCCGTCAGCCCGGCGGCGATCGCCGCCACCGGTACGTCCAGGACCTCGGCCATCGTGCTCGCGTCGAGGTCGCGACCGGCCACGCCGAGCAGGTCGAGGCAGTCGCGGGCCGCCTCGGGCAGCGCACCGAGGCGCAGCCGGACGGTGTCCCGGATGCTCGGCGGCAGCTCCGCAGCGGTGGGCTCGGCGGGTGAGCGGATCAGTTCGGTGATGTAGAACGGGTTGCCGCCGGTGCGGTTCACCAGGCGGGCCACCAGCTCTTCCGCCGGCCGTTCACCGGTCTGCCGGCAGACCAGGTCAGCCACCGCGCCGGCGGTCAGACCGGCCAGCCGCAGCTGGCCGAAGCCGGGCCCGCGGGCGAGTTCGGCCACCGTCGCAAGCAGCGCCGGATCATGTTCGTACGGGCGCAGGGTGACCAGGACGAGGGCCCGGGTACCCGGCAGCGCCGAGGCGAGGAACCGCAGCAGCAGTAGCGAGTCCGGGTCGGCGGCGTGCAGATCGTCCAGGACGACGAGCAGTCCGGCCGGGGCGGCTGCCGCCCGGAGGAGTTCCGCCACGGCCTCGTACGCCTGGAAGCGCGCCATCGGGTCGGGCTCCGTGCCGCCGGCCGGGCCGGGCAGCGGGCCGGCCGCGAACCCGGCCAGCCCGGGTGCCGACCCGGTGCCGCCCGTCTGCGGCATCGCCGCGAGCGTCCGGACCACCTGACGCCACAGCCAGAACGGCGGCGGCTGCCCGACGTCGGGGCAGTGCCCCCAGACCACCGGCACGTCGTCGGCGGCGGCGCGGGCGCTGAGCGCGGTGGCGAGGCTGGTCTTGCCGATCCCCGGTTCGCCCACCACCGCGACGCTCCGGCCACTGCCACCGATCGCCTCGGTCAACGCCGCCACCAGCCGGTCCAGCTCACCACCCCGGCCCACCAACGGGACCGGCCCGCCGTCGGACACCGGCCGGTCGACGCTGTCGGTCGGGCCCGGCCCGGCCGACGTGGCGGTGGCGGTGGTCGTGGTAGCCGGCACGGCCTGGTCCAGGATGAGGCGGTGCAGGTCGCGCGTCTCCCGACCGGGATCGATCCCGTACTCGCCCGCCAGGATCCGCCTGCCCTCGTCGAAGACCGCCAGCGCCTCGGTCTGCCGGCCGCAGCGGTAGAGCGCCAGCATCAGCTGGGCGCGGGCGGCCTCGCGCACCGGGTTCGCCGTCACGAACTGGCGCAGCTCGGCGAGGACCGCCGCGTGCCGCCCGGCGGCGACGGCCGCGCCGAAGCGCCCTTCCTCGGCGATCAGCCGCAGCTCCGTCAGCCGGGCCGCCTCGGGGCGTACCGCGTCCCGGTCGGCCACACCGGTGAACGGCTCACCCCGCCAGAGCGCCAGCGCCTCGCCGTAGCCGCGTTCAGCGCTCGCCGGATCGCCGGCCGCCAGCGCGCTCGCCGCCGCGTCGACCAGCCGTCGGAACCGGACCGCGTCGATGGTGTCGGCGTCGACGAGTAGCTCGTACCCCCTGGGGTGGCTGCGCAGGACGCGGGCCGGCTGGCGGTGGACGCGGTGCGGTTCCACGGCTCGTCGCAGGCCCGCCACGTACGTCCGCAGGGTGATGTCGGCGCTGGCCGGCGGCCGGCCGTCCCAGAGCGCGTCGACGAGCCAGTCGGTGGCGACGAAGCGGTTCGGTCGCAGCAGGAACAGCGCCAGCAGCGCACGCTGTTTCGGTCCGCCGATCGGCACCGGCCGGCCGTCGCGGACGACCTCCGGCGGTCCCAGCACCCGGAACTGCACGCCACCACCACAATGTCCGGCCCCATCTGGCCGGGCCGAGTATGCCAGTCACCGGCAAGCCGGCCGCGCCTCCACAGCCGGCGCTAGCTCCCGCTGGCCAGCGCGTCGCGCATCCGGTTGATCTCGACGCTCTGCTCCACCACGACGCTGCTGGCCATCTCGTTGACGATGCCGTCGGTGCCGAGCGAGAGCACCTCGTTGGCCATGGTGATCGCGCCCTGGTGGTGGTCGGTCATCATGGCGACGAACATCCGGTCGAACTCCGCGCCGCGAGCGGCGGTGAGCCGGTTCAGCGCCTCCGCCGACTGCATGCCGGACATGGTGTGCCGGTGGTCGCCGCCGGACTCGCGGTTCAGGCCCCGCTCGGCCAGCCAGCCCTCCAGGAACTTGATCTCCGGTTCCTGGGCCGCCAGGATCCGGTCCGCGATGCTCTTGAGCTGTGTGTTCTCGCCCCGATCGGCCACCAGTCGGGCCATCACCAGGGCCTGTTCGTGGTGCGGGATCATCATCGCGACGAAGCGGATGTCGGCGTTGTTGTGTGGCTGCCGCGGCAGGGCCGACACCTCGTTCGCCGCGGCGGTCTTTGCCGGCTCACCGGGGCGGCCGGGCATCAGCACCGGTGCGGTGGAGTCCGGCAGGCCGGGCAGCTCGATCGAGGCCGACGGGCTCGCCGTCGCCACCGGCTCCGCGTCGTCGTCGGGCAGCCAGAACAGCACTGCGGCTCCGACGGCCAGCACCGCCAGCACCGCCAGCTCGATCAGTACGACCGGCCGCGACTGACGGAGAGACCGCCGGATCGGTACACCTAGCACAACTGCCTCCCGCCATGGGACCGAGGTTGGCCGGGATCGTAGCGCGGTCCGAGGATATGACAGCAGGGGTCGGCGGCGGCGAAAAGATGTCATTGGTCGTTCCTGCGGTTATTCGTGTTCCCGGTGTTGCCTAATCGTGATCCAGGCTCTGCGACAGCTGTGATCCAAATCACAATGAACTGCTCGCAGCCCAGGTTATGGTCCCGCTACCCCCGTTTCACCCACGACGAAGGGTGTTCCTACATGTCCCAACCAACCCCACGAGGGAGACGGAGGCTGGTCCTCGGTCTGGCCGCCACCGGCGCCCTTCTCCTCAGCACCGTCGCGGCGGCACCGGCGAGCGCCGCCGCTAACGAGATCCCGGGCGTTGACGAGATCGTCAGCAGTCCGAACCTCACCCAGATCGCCAACGTCCCGAAGTTCGGCGCGTTCGCGAACGAGTCGTCGTACAACAGCGACCTGGCCTTCCAGGGCGACTACGTGTTCGCCGGCAACTACAACGGGTTCAACATCTTCGATGTCAGTGACCCGGCCTCGCCGCAGGTGGTCAGCCAGGTCGTCTGTCCGGGCTCCCAGGGTGACCCGTCGGTCTTCGGCAACCTGCTCTTCCTCGCGGTCGACGCGGTTCGCAGCGACGACTCGTGCAGCAGCGCGAGTGGCTCGGTGTCGAACGCGGCGCACTGGGAGGGCGTCCGGATCTTCGACATCAGCGACAAGGCCAACCCGCAGTACATCAAGTCGGTTCGCACCGACTGCGGGTCGCACACCCTGACGCTGGCGCCGAGCAAGGACGGCAAGGACGTCTACGTCTACGTCCAGTCGTACGGCCCGCCGTCGAACGGCAGTGGGGCGTACTGCAAGCCGCCGCACGACAAGATCTCCATCATCAAGACGCCGCTGGCCGACCCGACCAGCTCCGCCGTGGTCGCCACCCCGGTCCTCTTCCCGGACGGCGGCAACACCAACACCAGCGGTTGCCACGACATCACCGTCTACCCGGACCTGGACCTCGCGGCCGGTGCCTGCATGGGTGACGGGGTGCTGATGGACATCTCGGACCGGGAGAGCCCGGTCATCCTGAGCCAGGTCCGGGACACGAACTTCGCGTTCTGGCACTCGGCCACGTTCAACAACGCCGGCACCAAGGTGCTCTTCACCGACGAACTCGGTGGCGGCAGCGGCGCCATCTGCACCGCCAACTACCGGACCAACCAGGGCGCGAACGCGATCTACGACATCGTGGGCTCGGGTGCCGACCGGCAGCTGGTCTTCAAGAGCTACTTCAAGATTCCGCGGCTGAACAGCCCTCGGGAGAACTGCGTCGCCCACAACGGCTCGCTGATCCCGGCGATGGGCCGCGACATCATGGTGCAGGCGTGGTACCAGGGCGGCATCTCGGTGATCGACTTCACCGACTCGGCCAACCCGGTCGAGCTCGCCTACTGGGAGCGGGGTCCGCTCTCGGAGACCCGGTCCATCCTCGGTGGATCCTGGTCGACGTACTGGCACAACGGGTACATCTACTCCAACGACATCCAGAAGGGCCTGGACGTCCTGAAGCTGGACGACCCGCGTACCAACAACGCGCGGGCGATCGCCTTCGAGGAGCTGAACGTCCAGACGCAGCCCAGCTACCCGGCCTGCACCACCGTCCTGCGTGGTCGGCAGAACGGTAGCCTGACCATCAAGTCCGGCATCACCTGCTTCGACGGGGTGAGCCAGAACGGCGCCATCAAGGTCAACCCGGGCGCCGGTCTGATCGTCTTCAACTCGAGCCTGAACGGCTCGGTCAGCGCGGCCGGCGCCTCCGTGGTGTCGATCGTGGAGAGCAGCGTGAACGGTTCGGTGGACGCCCCCGGCGCCACCATCCGGGACAGCAAGGTCAGCGGATCGGTGCGGAGCTGATCCGTACCCCCGCTTGACCGCACCGAAAGCTCCGGCCCGGCGGCCTCCGCCGGGCCGGAGCCCTGTATATGGCTAGCCGGTCGGTCAGCCCCGGCAGAGCGGGACGTCGGGCTCGACAACGGTGCGGTTGACGATGTCCGCGTTGACGAAGTCCGCCTCCTTCGGGATCTTCACCCCCAGCGTGTGCTCGATGGCCTTGGTCAACGGTCCGGAGACGCTGATGCCCTCACCGGCGCGTACGGTAAGCACCAGCGTGGATCCCCGGCACTTGACCGCCGGTCCGGCCAGCGGCAGGCCCACCCGACCGGCCGCCGAACCGTTTGTCAACCCCAGCGAGGCCACCACGCCGACGAAGGGGCCCGCGCCCGCCACCGGCAGCCCGAGCAGCAGTCCGAAGCGGAACTCCGCGGCCACCACGATCGCCTCGACGCCGATCGACACGCCGCGCAACGACTGCATGATGCTCTTCTGTACGGAGAACTTGGGCGTGAGCACCGAACCCTCGTAGCCGATCGGGCCGTCGAGACCCCACCGGCCGGTCGCCGAGATGTTGCCGTTCCTGGCGGTGAACGCCGTCTGGACGAGGAACTTGAACGTCTGCTTGAGGGTCGCCGGGAAGCCACCGATGAGGATCGGCTGCGTCACCTCGATCGGGAACTCGATCCTGGCCTTCTTGTTGTCGCTCAACCCGCCCTGCGCACCGGCGGCGATGGTGACGGCGAGGCCGTGGACCCCGTCGATCCGGAACCGGGGCTGCGGGATCACCCCGTTTGTCACCTTCAGCTGGCCTGACAACCGGAGGTTCCTGACCAGCAACTGGATGTCGAAGTCGACCTTGAGTCCGGACGCCGCCGTGGCGTGCCCGGCCGTCAGGCCCAGCTTCGAGTTGTCCTTGTAGGCGGTGACGTCCCAGTCACCGACCTTCCGTTCGACGCGGTCGGTCGCACCCTCGGCACCGGGGGCACGGGCCGGTCCGAGGGCGATCGGCGGCACGGCGATCCGGAGGTCGGGCCGACCGCTCGCCCGGTCACCGAGCCGGATCGCGTTGCCGCCGTCCGGGCCGGTCCCATTGCGACCCAGCCGGATCGCGTTGCTGCCCAGCCCGGTGGCCTCCGCCGCGTCGGGCAGCACCGGCGTGGCGGGGGCGGCCTCCTCGACCACCTCACCGAGCAGGTCGGGAAGCGGGTCGAACGCCTGCGTCGTCAGGTCGAGTGACTGGTCGAAGGTGATCTGCGCGTCCCGCACCACGTCGTTCAGGCGTACCGGAGCCAGGGTGACCGCCCGGTCGCCGCCGGACTTCTCCACCCGCACCACCCGGCCGAGCGCCTCGCTGGTGGCAAACATGATCTTTCCTGGGCGTACCTCGTCCACGCCTGCGGCGTCGCCGTCGATGACGTACGTGAAGCCGTCCTCGCTTACCGAGCGGATGGCCCGGCCGCCACCCTCCACGAGCACCACGTCCGGCTGGTAGACCACGGAGTCATCCGGCTTCGGGGCGTACCCGTACCGGTCGTCGCTGGCGCCGGAACCGGGCAGAGGGACCTTGCTGCACCCGGCGGTCAGCACGACCAGGCAGGTCAGGGTCATGCCGGTGCCGATCCAGCGGCGTACGGCGGTCGCGCCGACACGGCCACCACCGGGCCGGGGCGGAGAGGAATCTCGGGACATGCCCCGACGCTAGATCGCGCGGACCGCCGCCGAATCCGGCGTTTCCCTACCCATCACGATCCGTCGTTCGTCCGTCGCGGGTTTCGCCGTACCCGGCCGGGGCATGTCGAACCTACGAACACATCAAGAGGCGAACAAGCGCGACATCAAGGGCCGGTCCTCGATGTCAAAGGCCGAGCTGGAGAAGGCTTCTCCCGCTAGCCAGGCCGTGATGTCCCACCCGGCCACTAGCCTGACGGCATGCAACAGGCTGTGTCCCGTGGGAACCGCGATGGCTGACGCCGACGACGTCCGGCGCCTGGCCCTGGCGCTGCCCCAGGTGGTGGAGATCGACAGCGACGGCTTCGACTTCCGGGTCGCCGACAAGGGTTTCGTCTGGTCCTATCCCGAACGCCAGCCGGGCAGACCGCGGGTCATCCGCACCGACATCGCCGTGCTCTACGTCGGTGACGAGGCCGAGAAGCAGGCGTTGCTGCTGGGCGAGCCCGAGAAGTTCTTCACCACGCCCGGTTACGACGGGTTGCCCCTGGTCATGCTCCGGCTCGCGGAGGTGGACGTCGACCGGCTCGAAGAGCTGGTGACGGACGCATGGCGGATGCGGGTCCCCGAGTCCATCTCCGGCCGGTGACCGCTCCCGCTCCGCCCGGCGGCCCGGTCCTGACCGGCGGCCCGGCCCTGACCTGGTAGGACCTTGCGGGCAGGCCGGGACCAGCGCAGATCACCCTTCGCGATCTTGCCGGCGCGGGTGTGGCATGGTGGCGGCATGGGACCGCCGGAGGACAGCGAGGCCCGACCGCTGCCCGAGCCGGTCCGGGTCGGCCTGCGGGTCCTGCGCGGCTACCGACCGACCATCGCCCGGGTGCGGGCGCTGGTCCGGAGCATGGCGACCTCCTTCGTGGTGCTCAGCGTGACGTTCTGGTTGCTGCCCGGAGTCACCACCACCGGCCTGGTCGGGTTGCTGTGGCTGGTCGTACTGGTCAGCGCGGTAGGTGCGGTGCTGCGCCCGCTGCTGCTGGCGCTGGCCACCGCGCTCGGCGGACTCGGCGCCCTGACCATCGGCGTGGGTGTGCAGGCCGTCGTCATGTACGTGGCGCTGCGGCTGGCTCCCGAGGCCCAGGTGGCCGGGTTCGGCGTCGCGTTCGCCGCCGCCTGGCTCGCCGTGGCGCTCGCGGCGGTCGTCAACTGGCTCGCCGATGCCGGCACCGACGACAGCTTCGTCAGCGAGACCCTGCGCTTGATGGGCCGGGTCCGGCGCGCCGCGGGTCGCCGCCGACGCCCGGCCTGGCGGATCCGCCGTCGACACGAACCGGTGGCCGACCCGGCGGGCGAGCCGCCGCGCGACGGGTTGCTCATCATCCAGCTCGACGGCGTTGCCACGCCTGTGGTGCAGTGGGCGGTACGCGCCGGCAACCTGCCGACCATCGGCCGGTGGCTGCGATCCGGCACCCACCGGATGACCCGCTGGCACACCGGACTGCCGGCCACCACCCCGGCCGCGCAGGCGGGCCTGCTGCACGGCGAGGCTTGTCAGGTGCCGGCCTACCGCTGGTACGAGAAGTCGACCGATGGCGGCACCGGTCGGCTCGTGGTCAGCAGTCGACCCCGGGACGCGGCCGAGGTCGAACGGCGCATCTCCACCGGAGCGGGGCTGCTGCGCGACGGCGGGGTCAGCATCAGCACCGCCTTCTCCGGTGACGCCCCCACCAACCTGCTCACGGTCAGCCGGGCCGGGCTTCCCGGGCGCTCGACCCCGGGCTACGCGGCCTTCATGACCAGCCCGTACGGCTTCGCCCGGACGGTGGTGCTCGGTGCCGGGCTGGTGCTGCGCGAACTGCACGAGGCGCGGCGACGGCGGGTACGCGATGTCCAGCCCCGGGCCGACCGTGGCGGCACCTACCTCGCCCTGCGTCCGCTGGCCAGCCTGCTCAACGACCTGAACGTGTCACTGATCGCCGAGCAGATGGCCCGGGGCGCACCGGTGATCTTCTGTGACTTCGTCGACTACGACGAGGTGGCCCATCACGCCGGGCCGGCGCGTCCGGAGGCGATGGCCGCGCTGGAGGCGCTCGACCACACCCTCGGCATCCTGCAACGGCTGGCCGCCGAGGCGACGCGGCACTACCACCTGGTGGTGTTGAGCGACCACGGGCAGAGCCAGGGCGCCACGTTCCGTCAGCGGTACGGCGAGTCGCTCGCGCAACTGGTCGACCGGCTGGCCGTCCGGGTCGCCGTACCCGAGGGCGACCCGGGCGGCCGCGACGAGGCGTGTGGCCGGGTCGACGCGCTGCTCACCGAGGTGGCCGGCCGCAACGGGGTGACCGCCGTGGCGACCCGGGTCGGCTCCGGCCTGGTACGCAGCCAAGCGGGTGCCCGGTCACGGGCGCAGCGGGACAGGAAATCCCCGAAGGTCGGCCTCCGGTCACCGGCGGAGACGAACCGCGAGGCACCGCCCGGACGGGCCAGGCCGGAGCCGACGCGGAAGGCACCGGCGGGCCCTCCCGAACCGGAGACGGCCCGGGAGGCATCGCCCGGCCGGGCCGAACCGGAGACCGTGGTGGTGGCCTCCGGAAACCTGGCGATGATCTACTTTACTCGGCATCCGGGGCGGCTCACCCGGGAGCGGGTGGACGCAGTTGCCCCGGGCCTGATCGACGGGCTGGCCGGGCACCCCGGCATCGGGCTGGTCGTGGTCGACTCCGCCGACGGTCCGGTGGCGATCGGCTCCGGCGGCAGTCACCGGCTGCGCGACGGGCGGGTCGAGGGCAACGACCCGCTGGCAACCTACGGGCCGCAGGCCCGGCAGGATCTGCTGCGCCACCAGGAGATTACCCACGTCGGTGACCTGGTGCTGATCAGCGCGGTGGACCCCGGCCTGGAGGAGGTGAGCGCCTTCGAGGAACTGGTCGGCAGTCACGGCGGCCTGGGCGGCTGGCAGAACGACGCGCTGCTCATCCATCCCGCCGACTGGCCGCAGCAGGGCGAACTCATCGGCCCCGACGCCGTACACCGGCAGTTGCTCGACTGGTTGCGTCGGCTGGGCCTGCGCCAGCCGGACGGTGGCGCGCCGGACGACCGGGCTGAGCCAGTTCCCGGTGCCCGTCCGCATCCGCGTCCCCGTGAGCGGCCGGCTACGGCCGCGCCGGTGGGTGCGCCGGCACCGGCCGGCGTCGCCCCAGCCAGCTCAGCCCCTGGCTGATCAGCACCACCAGCAGGACCGCAGCCACCACGCTCTGCCACGGTTCCGGGAAGACGGCCCGGCCGAGCACGCCGATCGCGGCGTAGACCGCCGACCAGAGCAGGCTGGCCGGCAGGTTGACGACGGCGAAGCGCCGCCAGGAGAGTCCGGCCAGCGCCGCCGCCAGCAGCACCGGCAACCGGCCGCCCGGAATGAGCCGGGAGATCAGGAACACCGAGACCGGTCCCTCGCGTACCCGCGCCGACACCCGGTCGAGCCGATGCGGCTCGCGTAGCCAGCGCAGCCGTCGAGCGGCCCGCTCGCCGCCCCAGCCGAGCACCAGGTAGACCACCAGATCACCGAGGTACGCGCCGAGCGCCCCGGCGAGCACGACCAGGAGCACGGTGGCCGGGTCCTGGTGGGCGGCGAGGGCGGCGGCCCCGCTGACCGCCGCGCCGGTCGGCACCACCGGGGCGACCGCGCCGACCAGCACCACCAGGGCGAGCCAGGTCAGCGCGCCGAGCGTCGCGGTCATGGCGCCGTCGTGCAGGACTCGCCCGGATGCAGCACACGCACCCGGGTGCCGGGGGAGGTCACCTCGGCGTGCCGGGCGAAGTCGTCACCCGGCTGGAAGAACCGGTCCGGCCGGATGCGGTCGCAGCCGACCGGCCAGAACGTGCCGTAGTGGATGGGCACCGCCAAACCGGCTGCGGCGCGCCGGACCGCCTCGGCCGCCCCCGCCGGATCGAGGTGACCGGGGCCCAGCGTCGGGCCCCAACCGCCGACCGGAATCAGCGCCAGGCCGACGGGCCCGAGCTTGGCCATCTCGTCGAAGAGGCCGGTGTCCCCGGCGAACCAGGTACGGGTCGCGCCGTCGATCAGGTAACCGACGGCGGGTGCCTGGTGCCGGGACCACGGCCCGCGGCCGGCGGGGTGCACCGCGGGCACCGCCGTGACGCTGACCCGGCCCACCGTCGTCCGGTCGCCGGGCGTCAACTCCGTGCACCGGTCCGCGACATCGCCGAGGGCCCGACGGACCAGCCGCGCGGCACCCGCCGGCACCACAAGCGTGGTGTCTGCCGGCAGCCGGCGCAGCGACGCGAGGTCCAGATGGTCGGCGTGCAGGTGCGACACGAGTACCGCGTCCGGAGCGGCGGCGAGCCGTGGGGTGGGTCCGCGCCGGCGCCGCAGGTGGGCCAGCCGGTCACGCAGCAGCGGGTCGGTGAGCAGTCGGGTGCCGGAATCCTCGATCCACACGGTGCTGTGACCGTGCCAGGTCACCTCGGTCACACTGTCATCCGTACCGCCGCTGCCACGCCTACCACGGTATCCGGCGGTCCCGGCCGTCATCCGGCCGAGGTCCACTGCTCCGCCGGTGGCCACCCTTGTCGAGGGCGACCGCGCCGGCGAGGGCGTTCATCAGTAGTCCGCCGGGAGATACGTGAGCAGTCGACGAGCCGGCGGCGTTCAGACCGGCGGTGTTAAGAAGGGGCCCTTCCTCTACCGCAGGCGTTAAAAAGGGGCCCTTCCTTTCAGCCGGGCGACGAGGGTTTTGGGGGCGACGGCCAGGTAGCCGTCCTGGAGGACTTCGGCGAGTTCGGTCTCGTCGATGCCGGTGTCGAGGCGTACGCCGACCCAGCCCCGATGGCCGACGTAGGGCGGCCGGAAGTAGGTCTGCGGGTCGGCGGCGATCAGCTCGACGGCCGAGCCCGGCGGCGCGGCGCACCACAGGTGCGGGAAATCGTCCTGGTGGTGCCCGTCGGGCCAGACGTACGCGAAGGACTTCTTGTCCCGGACGAACCAGGCCGGGGTGCCGTGACTCAGCCGCTCGCTGACCTCGGGCAGGCCCAGGCACACCCGGCGGATCGTGGCCACCGTGTCGGTCATCGCCTCACCGTACGGCATGTCGCCGTTCGTCCGACGCGCCGCGCGCGAACGGTTGTCTTGACATGCAAATTCCTCGATGGAAGCGTGTGTTCTCCGTGGGTCGCATCGATGCGGCCCACGCGATCTACGGGTGACCTGGACGGCAGCGACGGCGTTACCGGCACCGACCGGTTTCGGCACCGAGTACCTGTGGGAGCGACGGTATGAGTCTCATCGGCATCCGCAACCGGATCATGTTGCTCGGGACGCTCCGGGACGCGGGCGGTCGCCTGGTCAGCGGGCTCGCGCTGCTCCAGGTGATCGGCAATCTCGGTCCGGCGGTGACCGCGGCGGCGGTCGCGCTGCTGGTGAGCCGGGTGTCCGCCGCGGACGGCGCGGCCGGCCTGCTGAGCGCGGTGCAGGTTCCGCTTGTGCTGTTCGGGCTGGCGCTGGTCGCGGCCCACGTCATGGAGGCGGTGACGGAACCGCTCACCTACCTGGCCATCTCCCGGATCAACGGGCAGCACCGGGCGCGGATCATCCGGCTCACCTCCCGTGGCTCCACACTCGGCGGGCTGGAGAGCCCCGAGGTGCAGCGGTTGATCTACGAGGCGAAGGCCGACCCGGACAACTGGACCCAGCGCACCCCCGGCGACGGGGCGGTCTCCCAGCTGAACCTGATCGCCGCCGTGATCGGACTGATCGGTTCCTGCATCGTGCTGGCCCGGTTCGCCTGGTGGCTGATCCCGCTGGTGGCGATCCCGGCGCTGGTCTACCGGATCATGGACCGGAACCGCCTCGTCGGCTGGTACGAGAAGTGGCAGGAGAACATGGACGAGGGGCGCCGCGCCGAGAAGTGGCAGGCGGCCGTCGTCTCACCGAGCGAGGGCAAGGACACCCGGATCTTCGGCTTCGGCAACTGGGTGGTCGACCGGCTGCAACTGCACATCCGCCGGATGTATGTGCCGGTGTGGAAGGCCGGCGAGCGCTACATCCTCCAGCAGTGGAGCAAGTTTCCGCTGGTCGCGGTGCCGCTGGCGATCGCGTTCGGCGCGGTCGCGTACAGCGCCGGCCAGGGGCTGACCTCGATCGCGGTGGCGACCGCGGTGTTCAGCGCCGGCTGGGGGATCTACCAGGTCTTCGCGCACAACGACGCCCGCGACCCGGTGGGTGCCATCGCCTGCCTGCGGGCGTACGCGGAACTGGAACGGCTGCTCGACGCGGAGGCGGAGCCGGCCGCCCCGGTCGAGAGGGCGGAACTGCCCGCCGCCGGTGGGCCGCCGCTTGTGCGCTTCGAGGACGTGTCGTTCACCTATCCGCGAACCGAGCGGCGCATCCTCGACCAGATCGACCTGGAGATACGCCCCGGTGAACTGCTCGGCGTGGTCGGCCTGAACGGCGCCGGCAAGACCACCCTGATCAAGCTGCTGGCCGGGCTGTACCACCCGACCGGGGGCCGGATCACCGTGGACGGGATCGACCTCGCCCGGCTGGACGTCACCGAGTGGCGTACCCGGTTGTCGATCGTGTTCCAGGACTTCATCCACTACGAACTCTCCGTCGCGGACAACGTCATGCTTGGGCACGCCAGCGCACCCCGCAGCCAGGAGGCGCTGACCAGCGCGGCGACCAGCGCCGGGCTGGGCGGCGTACTCGACGATCTGCCGGCCCGCTGGGACACACCGCTGTCCCGGTCCCGCACCGGCGGGGTGGACCTCTCCGGCGGGCAGTGGCAGCAGGTCGCCCTGGCCCGCGCCCTCTACGGCATGCAGACCGGCGCCGACATCCTGGTCCTCGACGAACCCACCGCCCACCTCGATGTCCGTACCGAGTTCGGGGTCTTCGACCGGCTCATCGCCGAGCGCGGCGACGCCAGCGTCATCCTCATCTCGCACCGGCTCTCCACCGTCCGGCGGGCCGACCGCATCGTGCTGCTCGACGGCGGCCGGGTCGCCGAGGCCGGCACCCACGAGGAGCTGATGGCGCTCGGCGGCGCGTACGCCCGGATGTTCAAGATCCAAGCCGAGCGCTTTCAGCAGGGCTATGACGACCGGATCGAGGAAGGCGAACTGCTGTGATTCGATACATCAAGCTCTGGATCGAGCTGCTCGGCGTCTCGTGGCGGCGCTTCCCCGGCCAGACCGGGGCGATGTTCCTGGTCAAGCTGCTGGCCGCCGGTGCGGTGTCGGCGACCGCCGTCGCCCTCAAGCACGCGACCGACTCGGCGCTGCAGGGTGACGCCCAGGGTGCCCTGGTCGCCGCGGCCATCGCCGCGCTGACCTACGGCCTGGTCGGCTACCTCGAAGGGGTCGACACGTACCTGCACTTCCTGCTGGTGGAGAAGGTTGCGCTGATCGATCTCCAGATGGAGATCGACCGGAGCATCGCCACCATGGAGGGGCTCGACCACCTGGAGCGGACGGACTACCTCGACCGGGTCACGGTGGTCCGCAACGCGCCGTGGGGCATCATGTTCGGGCTCTGGGTCGCCGTCGACACGGTCTTCAACATCCTGCAACTGGTCATCATGCTCGCCGTGCTCGGCTCGGTCAGCCCCTGGCTGATGCTGCTGCTGCTCTTCGCGGGGGTGCCGCTCTGGTTCGAGCGGCGTGGCCTGACGCTGGTGAACGACGCCGAGACCGAGACCGCCGAGCTCTTCCGGGTGCAACGCCACCTCTTCGACCTGGCCACCGACGCGGCGACCAGCAAGGAGGTACGGGTCGCCGGGGCGGGCGAGGAGTGCACCCGGATCCAGTCCCGGGCCTGGGACGAGATGGTCGAGGGGCGCTACCGGGCCCGGGTCCGCTCCGCGTTCTGGCAGGTCACCGGCTGGATCATCTTTACCGCAGGTTTCACCGGCGGCATCGCGCTCGTGGTCTACCAGGCTGCCAACGGAACCGGCACGATCGGCGACATCATCCTGACCATCACCGTGGCGGTGAACCTGCGCGCGGCGGTGCAGAACACGGTGGCGCGCACGGCGGAGACCGCCGGGGCCGGCATGTTGATCGACCCGTTCCTGTGGCTGCGCGACTACACGGCGGCCGACCGGGCCCGCGCCAAGGGCGTACTGCCGCCGCCGGAGACGCTGCGGGAGGGGATCCGGCTGGACCACGTCAGCTACACCTACCCGGGCACCACCTCGCCGGCCCTGGACGACGTGACGGTCTCCTTCCC
The DNA here is from genome assembly GCF_059553435.1 of Micromonospora sp. PRAS1. Lineage (NCBI taxonomy): Bacteria > Bacillati > Actinomycetota > Actinomycetes > Micromonosporales > Micromonosporaceae > Micromonospora > Micromonospora sp. PRAS1. Next base: position 8,129 of record NZ_JCANNB010000011.1, on the reverse strand, counting down.
GGCCGGCTCGGTGGTCGCCATCGTCGGCGAGTACGGCTCGGGCAAGACGACGCTGGTCAAGCTGCTCAGCAAGTTCTACCTGCCGGACCAGGGCCAGATCTCGGTCGAGGGCACCCCGTTGGCGGACATCAACACCGAGGCGTGGCGGGCGCGGTCGAGCGCCGCGTTCCAGGACTTCGGCCGGTTCCAGACCGTCTTCGCCGAGACGGTCGGCCTCGGCGACCTGGACCGGATCGAGGACCGCGAGCGGATCAGCTGGGCGCTCGCCTTCGCCGACGCGCAGAGCCTGGTCGACCGGCTGCCCGACGGCCTGGACACCCAGCTCGGCCGCTCGCTGGGCGGGGTCGACCTGTCGGAGGGGCAGTGGCAGAAGACCGCCCTCGCCCGCTCCGCGATGCGGGAGGCACCGCTGCTCTTCGTCCTCGACGAACCGACCGCGTCGCTGGACGCACCGAGCGAGAACGCCATCTTCCGCCGGTACATGCAGCGGGCCCGTGACCTGGCCGCGCGGACCGGAGCGGTGACCGTGGTGGTCTCGCACCGGTTCTCCACAGTGGCGGGCGCCGACCTGATCCTGGTGCTGGACCAGGGCCGGGTGATCGAATCCGGTACGCACGAGGAACTCCTCGACGCCGGTGGCCGTTACGCCGAGGTCTACAACATGCAGGCAGCCGCCTCGATGTGAGTCTTCCGATGTGAATCTTGGTCCGAAAGTGCCCTTCCCGGGGCTTCCCGGGGCTTCCCGGGGCGGTTTCGGACCAAGATCTACTCGGGTGGTGCGATCAGGTGAGCGCCTACGCGGGCCGCTTCGGCGGTGATGCGGTCCTGCCACATCGGCCAGACGCCGTGCATCCGGGGGGAGACGACGACCAGGTCCAGACCGTCCTCGGGGGACGGGATGCGCAGCCCGAGGCCGTGCACCGGCCGGTCGAACGGACCCCGGACGGCCCGGGCCGCCAGCTCCGGCTCGAAGTCGACAAGGATCGCGGGCGGCAGCTCCGGCGGCACCCGCTCACCGCACCCGATCACGCACACCCGCGGCTGCTCCGCCTCTACCGCCGACGGGCGCGCCGAGCCGCCGGGCGCCGCTCCGAGCTGCGCTGAGCCGTCGGCCGCCGCTCCGAGCTGCGCCGATCCGCTGGTCGCCGCTCCGAGCTGCGCCGAGCCGTCGGCCGCAGGGCTGGAGGCGTACGCCGCGTACGCTGCCGCCAGCTCGTCGGCCACGTCGGTGGCGGTGACCCGCGACCGCCACGCGCTGAAGGCCGCGTACTCCTCCTCGTAGCGGCGCAGCAGGTTGCGGGCCCGGATGCTGGCGTACAGCTCGACGTCGGGCCCGGGATGCCGGTCGGCGAAGACGGTCAGGTTGCCTCCGACGCTGGCCGCCATGGCGCTCAGATCCGGCCGGGACGGCCACTCGATGCCCCATGCCGCGCGGCTCATCACGATCGGACAGCCGTGCCGGAACAGCCGGTAGCCCAGCTCGATGTCCTCGTAGCCCCAGCCCCGGAACGCCTCGCTGAAGCCGCCCACCGCCCGGAAGTCTGCGGTGCGGACGGAGACGTTGAGAGTCCAGAAGAGGATCCAGGGCGCGGCCAGTCGGGACAGGTCGTAGTCGAGCGCGACGAGTTCGTCGTGGCGCATGTCGAGCCCACGCGGACCGTCGCCGATCTTGGCGGCCACCAGCTCCGGCGGCTCGGTACGCAGCAACTCCTCAAGCCCCCGGAAGGGCCGGAACTTCACCGTGCCGTACGCGTAGCCGAGCACCGCGACGCCGGGACCGCCGGGCCGGCCCGGGTGCGCCCGGTGCGCCGCGCAGTGGCTGGCAACCAGCTCCGGCCCGGCGACCATCCCGCAGTCGAGAAAGAGCAGCAGGTCGCTGCGGGCAAGGGCGGAACCGACATTGCGCACCCGCGAGACGCAGTAGCCGTTGGCCGCGATGTCGGCGACGTCGCGTTCGAGGAACTCGTACCGGATGGTGAGTCGGTCGCCGAACTCCTCGACGACCGCGCCGGTGCCGTCGGTCGACCCGTCGTCGACCACGATCACCTCGAACGATCGCGCCGACCCGGACTGCCGCACCAGCGACGTCAGCGTCGCGCGCAACTGGTCGGCCCGGTTGTAGGTGGGGATGATGACGGACGCCTCGACCGCCACGGCGCCTCCTCGGCCTCGCCAGGGGGAGCCAGCCTAGCATTCGATTGACGACCGTCAGTGCGGATCATATCGTGGCGGGGTGGGAACCCGAGAGGTGCCAGCCTCGGTCGGCCAACGCCTGCTCTGGCTGATGGACCACTACCGGGGTGCCGGTGGCGGGTTGACCGAGCCACTCGTCTGGCGGCTGCGCGGCCCGCTCGACCTCGCCGCCCTGCGCCGCGCGTTGGACCTGCTCTGCGCCCGGCACGAGGCGCTGCGCACCACGTACGCGCTGCGTCGGTCGCGGCTGACCCAGCTGATCCACGAGCCCCGTCCGGTGCGGCTCGGGACCGTCGACCTGCGCGCCGAGGCGGCGCCGGAGCAGCGGCTCACCGCCGAGGTCGAGGCGGAGCTGTCACGCGGTGTCGACCCGGCCGAGTGGCCGATGCGGGTCGTGCTCTGGCAGCTCGCCGACGACGACCACCTGCTCTGCGTCAACCTGCACCACCTCGCGGTCGACTACCGCTCCAACCGGCTCATCACCGACGACCTCACCCGCCTCTACAACGCCCAGCTCGGCACCGATCCCGAGCTGCCCCCGGTACGCCGGCAGTACGCCGACTGGTCGGCCGACCAGGCACGGGCGCTCAGCGGGGCCGCGCTGCGGGAGCTGACCGCGTACTGGACCGCGACGCTTGACGGCGCGCGGTTCCTGCCGGTACGCCCGGCACCCGGCGACGGCGGGGTGCGGATGGACGAGCCCCGGGAGGCGCACATCCAGGGGGAGCGGCTGGCCAACCTGCGGGCGGTCGCCCGCGAGCGGGGTCTGCCGATGCTGCCGGTGGCCCTGGCGGTCTTCGTCGCCTCGGTGCGCCGGCTCACCGGGATGACCGACCTGACCATCGGCACGCTTGTCGACGTGCGGGGCGCGCCCGAGTACGCCGACACCGTCGGCTTCTTCGAGAATCTCGTGCTGGTCCGCGTGCGGGCCGGCGACACCTTCGCCGAGACGGTGCAGCGCTCCGGGGTGGCCGTCGCGGGGGCGCTGGCGCACGCGGCGCTGCCGTTCCACATGCTGCCCCCGGCGGCCACCGGCGCCTCCCGGGAGGCGGGCGGCGGTCGCGCCGACGACGTGGTGGTCAACCTCATCGACGCCTGGGACGCCCGGCTCGGCCTGGACCGGCTGGACGCGCAGCTGATGCCGTTGGGGTTCGGCCACAGCAGCGGTCGCTTCGGCGTCCGGGTGGTGATGATGGAATACTCCGAAGGGCTGGTGATCTCGGTGACCCATGGCCTGGATGGCCCCGCTCCGTCCTGGGTGGCCGGACTGCTGCCGGCCATCGAGGAGTTGCTGGCCGAGCCGCTCACCGCTGCGGCGGTGCTGCCGTGACCCAGGTGGGCGAGCCGGCCGACGTACTGACCGGAGTGGTGCCGTTTCCCGCCGAGGCCGCCGCCGCGTACCGGGCGGCCGGCTACTGGACCGGCGAGCCGCTGGGCACCATCCTCGACCGGTGGGTGGCCACCGACCCGGGCCGGGTCGCGGTGGTGGCCGGGCCACGACGGATCACCTACGCGCAGCTCGACCGGCGGGCCGCCGAGTTCGCCGCCGGCCTCCAGGCGCTGGGCCTGCGGGCCGGTGACCGGGCCGTGGTGCAGCTGCCCAACGTGCCCGACCTACTGGTCACGCTGATCGCGATGTTCCGCGTCGGCGTACTGCCGGTCCTCGCGCTGCCGGCCCACCGCCGCAACGAGATCGGCTACCTCTGCGCCCACTCCGGAGCGCGGGCGTACGTCGTGACGGACGTGGCGCCGCGCTTCGACTACCGCGACCTGGCGGCACAGGTACGCGCCGAGCACCCCACGGTCGAACACGTAATCGTCGCCGGGGACCCCGGCGGGTTCCGGTCGGTCGACGAGGTGGTCGCGCTCGGCGCCGGACGGCAGGTCGTACCGCCCGAGCAACCCGTACCGGTCGCCTTCTTCCTGCTCTCCGGCGGCACCACCGGTCTGCCCAAGCTGATCCCGCGCACCCACGACGACTACCGCTACCAGTTGCGGGAGACCGCCGCCGCGATGGGCTTCGACCAGACCGGGGTCTACCTCGCGGCGCTGCCCGCCGCGCACAACGCCGCGCTCGGTTGCCCCGGGGTGCTCGGCGCCCTGCTGGCCGGCGGCCGGGTGGTGCTCGCGGCCAGCCCCAGCCCGGACGAGGTCGGGCCGCTGATCGCCGCCGAACGGGTCACCCTGACCACGCTGATGCCCTCGTTCCTCACCCTCTGGGCGGACCTTGCCGACCTGTTCGACACCGACCAGTCCGGCCTGATCATCGAGGTCGGCGGCGCGCGGCTCAGCCCCGAGGACGCGCTCAACGCCGAACGGGCGCTCGGTGCCACGGTCAGCCGCTGGTTCGGGATGGCCGAGGGCGTGCTGTCCTTCACCCGCGCCGACGATCCGGACGACGTACGGCTCGGCACCGAGGGCCGACCGATGTCGCCGGCCGACGAGATGATGATCGTCTCCGTCGACACCGACCAGCCGCTGCCGCCCGGCGAGACCGGCGCGCTGCTGGTGCGGGGCCCCTGCACGCTGCGCGGCTACTACGACGCGGCCGACTACAACGCCCGCAACTTCACCACCGACGGCTTCCTGCGCACCGGCGACCTGGCCCGGTTCACCCCGGCCGGGCACCTGGTCATCGCCGGCCGGATCAAGGACATCGTCAACCGGGCCGGCGAGAAGGTCCCGGTCGAGGAGGTGGAAGGCTTTCTCGCCCGCCACCCGGCCGTCGCCGACGTCGCCGTCGTCGCGCTGCCCGACCACGCCCTCGGCGAGCGGACCTGCGCCGTCGTCGTACCCCGTGGCCCGGCACCGACCCTGCCCGACCTGCGGGCCTTCCTGGCCGCCCACGACCTGGCCGACTACAAGTTCCCCGACCAGATAGTCATCGTCGACGCCCTGCCCCGCACCAGCCTCGGCAAAATCGACAAGCTCACCCTAGCCACCCAACTCGCCACCACCCCCCGTTGACACCAGTCCCCGTTCACACCACCCCCCGTTCACACCACCCCCGTTGATCATGAGGTTAGCGGCAGTTTGAAGATCAATTACTGCCGCCAACCTCATGGTCAACAAGCTGGAGTTCGTTGCTGAGCTGGTCGGGACGGCTGTGGCTGGCCGCGAATCAGCCGCGGAGTTTATTGACGTCGGAGACGTGAGCAAGCCGCTGTGAAGTATGAGCCCCTGACCTTGGCGCGCCTGGGTGCCCTGCTCGTCGGAGTTGACGAGACTCGTCGGTGGCGATTGGTGGCGGAGTTCCTGGAGGAGCACCGATGGGAACCGTCCGAGCTGCTACGTGGCTGGGCAGGAGTTGAACGTCGCATGAGCCTCGATGATCCGCAGAACATCTGCTGGCGATGAAGGTGTTGGCCGCGCGTCGTAGGAACGCCGAGGACATCCGCTTCCTGATCGATCACCTTGGGTTGACCAGCGCCGAGGACGTTCTCAACCCGTGCATGTTTGAAGATCAACCATTGCCGCCAGCCTCATGATCAGCCGTCGAGTAGTAGTCACGGGCCGCTTCCTGGGTGGGTGAGGCAGGCAGGGATGGGTTGCCGCCGCCAGGCGGAGGCGGAATCATGATCAGGAGCGAACGTGTCAGGTTAGTTGGGCTGCTCGTCGGAGACGAAGAACGAGTACATCCATCGACGGGATGTTGGGTGGATAAGCGGTGGCGACGGGCTTCCAGCCCCAGCGTTGGTAGATCGCGCGAGCAGGCGCGGCGGGGTTGGAGCATAGTGTTGCGAGCTGTTCCGGCCGACCATCGAGCAGGGTGTTCAACAGCTGTTTGCCAAGTCCCCGACCGCGATGTGGCCGGCGCACCGCGAGTTCGATGACGGCGAACTTGGTGTGGCCCTTGGTGTCGGTCGGTTCGTGATCTGCGTCTGACCACCAGCCGTCGGCCATGAAGGAGTGCCCATAGGCGTAACCGACCACCTCGGTGTCGATCTCCGCAATGACGATGGCGAAGCCGGGCTGGGAGGACTCCTCAGCAAACCGTTCTATGTAGTCGGCAACGTGTTCGTCAGTTTCGAGGTACGGCGGCTCGGCGTAGACCTCGCGGTAAAGGTCGGTGAAGTGCGGTCGATAGCGTGGTAGCTCCGTCGCGTCGAGGCGGCGGACGTGAGGTCCGCCGGTCATACTGGCTTCCCGGCGGTCTTCAGTGCGTGAACCTGTTCAAGAAAGTCATGGGCGGCTGACGAGGCGGACCCTTGAATCTGGTGACAGAACTCGCGTAGCCGGGCGTTGGCTCGCCCGGACCGGACCTCTTTGAATAGCGGTAGCACCGAAGCCACGGTTTGGCAGGCGCGGGTATGGTCGCCTTCGGCCAACAGCGACAGGCCGAGACGGACGCTGTAGTAGGCCCGGTTGCGCTGGAATTTGGCTCCCAGACCCTCCACAGCCGCCTGCATGGCCGTGGCGGCTTGGTCGGGTCGACCGAGGTAACCGCTTGCGGTGGCACGGCGGGCGGCGAGCTCCGCAGTGTCGAAGAAGGCGAGCCAAGCTGGGTCTTCCTCCCCAATGTCGGGGTGAAAGACATGGTATGCACGGTGCATCGCGTTGCGTGAAGCGGTGGCGTCGCCGAGCTGGGCCCAGCAGACGGCCTCGCGCGCTGAGAGTAGGGCAGCCAGGCGTGGCGGTGCCCAGCCGGAGGCTCGACGCTGAGCGAGTTGCATGAGCTGGATGGCCTCGCGCGGGCGGCCCTGGTAGCGCGAAAGCGTGTTCATGCTCGCTAGGGTGAGGACTTCCAGATCGAGATCGTCGGCGATTTGGGCGGCGCGAAGCGCTTCCCCGTAGTAATACCTGGCGTCTTCGTGGCGGCCGGCGTCGAAGTGCAGCCATCCCGTCATCTCAGCCATCTCGCCGTACGCGGATTGAAGTTCACGGCCGGCAGCCTCGCTGTAGTCGGCCCGGTTGAGTGGGCTGTCGACCTTGCTCAGGCACCAGTGGGCGGCCTGGCAGACGGCCTCGCCGCCGGTCTGATCATCGAGGGTGTACAGCTCGGGCACCATGAGTCGAATCTGGCGTGCCCCGTCAGCGGTGACGTAGGTCTGGACCTCGCCGAAAACGGCCGCGAACGGTGCGAACAGCGAGGCACCGACCAAAGTGCGACGCTTCATGGGATCGACCTCCTCGTTCCCTTGCGTGCCAAGGGTATCCGCAGCCGCGGCTGGGGTTGGGGCGAGCCCGGCGAGCAGGCGCGGCGCGCCAAGACCATCCATTATCCGGCCGATGGTACGGATGTCGAAGCACCTACTGGTGCCGCTCATCAGCCGAGAGATGTGCGCCTGGGACAGGCCGGTCAGTTCGGCCAATTGCGTTTGAGAGACCCCAGTCTCGTTGGTCACGGTGGTCAGCACGTATTGCCAGTTCCACTGGCTCAGCGCCCGGCGCAGGTTCGTGGTGAACCACAGATGCGGAGGAACCTGCACGGTCGACGCGGGCAATCCACGGCTGCCTGAGGTGCACGGGAAACATTGCAAGGCGCTGTTGTAGCGGCTCAGCGGTGTGCCGCAGTCCTGGCAGCGGCGGTCGTGCTTGGACATGCACATCCTCCCGTGGCATCGGGTATACGCCGACGCATATTCGCCTCTTACCGCAATGTGTAGCTCTGCGTACGCCAATAGGTAACGGTACGCATTGTGCCGTGAGTCGGATAGGTGCGCGATACCGAGAGCCCTTCAGTCGAAGGAAGACCTGTGCGTCGTGTCTCGTACGAGGAGCCCTTAATGATGATCATCCGAACGCTTCTGTTTCCGTTGGTGCGGTGGTTGTTCCGGTGGGCTGAGCCGGTGCCACCGCGGGGGACCGGGCAGCGGTATCAGGAGGTTGAGCAGGCAGCGGCGGTGCAGCGGTTGCTTGATCATGCGGCCCGGTTGCGGGAGTCGTCTGGGGCGGCGACCCGGGACGTCACGGGAGATCAGGGCGGCGGGTGTGGA